>JBAXCW010000066.1:0-5917 GCA_037141275.1 Actinomycetes bacterium | reverse complement strand
GTGTCTGAGCCGGCTCCTCCGCTGAGAGTGTCATTGCCGGTGTCGCCGCTGACCGTGTCGTTGCCAGCACCCCCATCAATCCGGTCATTGCCGCCGCCGCCTTGAACGCTGTCGTTGCCGGAGCCGCCGATCAGGACGTCATTGCCAGCTCCGCCAAGAATCACATCGTTGCCACCAAGGCCGTTGATGCGGTCCTTGCCGCCGTATCCGCAGATGACATCCCTGCCTGCTGTTCCTTGGATTACATCGTTCCCGTTTGTCCCCTTGATGGTGCATCGGGGGCCAGATGCGGTTGCGGGTGAGGCCTGTGATCCAAACGCGAGGGCGAGGATCAGGGCGGGGGCGATTTGGCTGCGTGATTTAGTCATGCGGCGGAGCGTACGGACCAAAAGTTAAGGAATCCACAAAGCGTCGTACAAGATCAGAACAGAATGAGTGTGAGACCCCCGAACCGAGTTGACGCGGCGTCGCAATCAGTGATACACCTATGTTGTACGAGTCCACGCATGTGGACATCGCGAACCCTGGGAGGGGAATGATGAGCAGGCAGCTGAGGATTACAACCGTACTTTCCGCACTCGTTGGGCTGAGTCTGTTTGCCGCTTCGCCTGCTCTCGCGCGGACGACAACCAACACTAAGGACGGAAAGCCGAACATCCTCGTTGTCATGACCGATGACCAAGCGGTCAGCGACCTGCAGGCAATGCCAAACCTCGCCTCACTCGTGGCAGCCAAGGGCGTTAAGTTCACCAACGCGGTTGACTCCTTCCCACTCTGCTGCCCATCACGGGCAACGTTCATTACCGGCCAGTACTCACACAACCACGGCGTTGGCGGCAACTTCTGGCCGTACGGCTGGTACGGAATGACGAACCGCGCTAACACTCTTCCGAAGTGGCTTCAAGACAGCGGTTATTACACAGCGCTTGTTGGTAAGTGGCTCAACGGTTACGGCTCAGGTAAGACAGGCGACCGTGATGGTGAGGGAAATCTGATTGTTCCAGGCGGCGAGATCCCAGTCGGGTTCAACAACTGGAACGGCTCACTTGATGTCTCGGCCTATGACTACTTCAACTTCACCATCAATCAGAACGGAAGGCCGAAGACTTGGGGCGATTCCTCATATGCCCAGAAGCTGATCGACTTCGCCAATATCCAGGTCAAGGAGAATCCCCGCGTAGGCTCACACGGCTGGTCGCGGGCTGAGTTGATCGCCAACTCAAACGCGATCTTTGGGGCTTACAGCTCGGTTGATCCAAGCACCTATGGCACCCAAGTTTCAAAGAACTACTCGCCTGACGTAACGGCTGGCATCTCCAACACGATCATCAAGGCACAGGCCAAGTCAAAGAAGCCTTTCTTCCTCTGGTGGTCCCCGGCCTCGCCCCACCGCGAGGACGTTGACGGCGGCATTCGTAATGGATACCGGGACGGAGGCCGCTACAAGGCCCTTGCCTCGAATGGGCACAAGGAGGACACAAGCAGCCTCACCAAGCTTGTTAAGGACCCACGGCCGGCCCCGCGTTATGAGAACACCAACTGGGATTGGACGCAGATCACCAGCAAGCCAAACTTTGATGCGGCACCGACTGGGCATCCGCTCAACCAGCAGCTGATCCTTGCCAATCCTCTCAGTACGTTCAAGAAGGCCCAGCTAGAGGCGGACTACAAGGGCCGCCTTGGCGCAGTCAAGGCAGTGGATGACGGCATTAAGACTCTGATCGCCACGCTTAAGTCCACCAAGCAGCTTTCCAACACGATTGTTCTGTTTACATCAGACAACGGGTGGATGCAGGGTGAGCACCGTGTGCCAGGCGACAAGTACCTGCCATATGAGGAGTCAATCCGCGTACCACTAGTCATGAGTGGCCCAGGGATCCCGGCGGGCAACGGCAGTCGAACGGTGTCAACGCTGGTTACCAATGTTGACTTCGCCGCCACGCTCCTTGATGCAGCGGGCGCGACCGCAGGCCGTGCGCAGGACGGCACTTCACTCCTAGGGGCAGCCAAGGGGACTTCTTCCCTGGCTTCACGGGCCATTGGGCTTGAGGCAACCGCACCACTGTTCGCGGACGCCACCATGCCGCAGCAGTGGGACCAGCCATACCGCGGTGTTCGCACCGACCGCTGGAAGTTCATCGTCTGGGGCGCTGGCAACATGACCAACTTCGTACCAAGCAGCGAGGAGGAGCTCTATGACCTCCAGAACGATCCATTCGAGCTTCACAACTTGGCTTCTGACTCTGCCTATGCAGTCACTAAGGAAGCTCTTCGAGTAAAGCTGGTCGCACTCGAGAGCTGCGTCGGCGCAAGCTGTCGAAGCGTCACCCAGTAGAGCTTTAGTCGCAGCCCTGACCGGATAACCCGGTCAGGTAGCTGTGGCCTACTAGGCTGCTGTGTATGAGTCACGAGGAAACGCCCCGTCCGTTCGGAATGGGCAAAGAGCTAACCCAAGACGGTGCCTTCAAGCGGCAGGTGAACCAGTTTCGCGACGCGGTAACCGCGGATGGGTCCTCCGACTTCCCTGCGGAGGCTGGTAGGTACCACCTCTACGTCTCATGGGCTTGCCCTTGGGCTCATCGGGCAGCCATCGGACGCCACCTCAAAGGTCTGGAGGATGTCATCTCCATGTCAGCCGTGGACCCAGTCCGAGATGCGCGCGGGTGGGCCTTCACCGGTGGCGAGTACACAGACCCGGTCAACGGCTACAAGTTCCTGAGTGAGGCTTATGAGGCCACTCAGCCTGGCTTCGACCAGCGGGTGACGGTTCCGGTCCTGTGGGACAAGCAGACGGGCGTGATTGTCAACAATGAGTCGAGCGAGGTCTTGCGAATCCTCGACTCAGGTTTTGGCGAGTTGGCCCAGACCAAGGTCGAGCTTTACCCCGAGAGCCTGCGGACCGAGATTGACGCCGTTAACGAGCTGATCTACGAACGGGTCAACAACGGTGTCTACAAGGCCGGCTTTGCCACCAGCCAGACGGTCTACGAGGCTGAGGTCACGACGCTGTTTGACACGCTCGACATTCTTGACGACCGGCTCAGGCAACAGCGGTGGCTGGTTCCCAATGACACTCCAACTGAGGCGGACTGGCGGCTCTTCACCACACTTGTGCGCTTCGACTGCGTCTATGTCGGGCACTTCAAATGCAACCTGAGGCGGATCGTCGACTACCCCAACCTCTCGGGTTATCTACGCGACCTGTACCAACAGCCTGGCATCGCTGAACTCGTGCGATTTCAGGAGGAGAAGGATCACTACTACAAGACCCATCCCATGATCAACCCCAACGGCATCGTCCCCCTTGGTCCGATCATGGACCTCGACGCGCCCCACGGGCGCGAGTCTCTCGGCGCGTAGCTGACCGAGCGGAGTTGCCCGTGGATGAGAGCCTGATCCACAAGCATGGGCCTGCAGCGCAGGCCTTCCTGGCCGCAGTCGAGAATGGCACTGACAGGCAGCACCTCTACTCCCTAAAGAACGCGACGGGTGACCTCAGCGTTGACATCACACAGCTTTGGTCGGGCCCGCTCCTTGCTGAGCAAATCCCTTGGCTGCGGGCACTCGTCAAGGAGCTCGCTCCCTCAGCAGTTCTGGATCTCGGCTGCGAACAGGGACTCGTAACCAAGGTGATTGCTGAGGCGGCCGCTGACGCTGAGCTGCGGGCAGTGGATTGCTGTGAGGAAGCCGTTGCCATCGCGATCGCTGACGCGACCAAGTGGGATTCCCCTACACCTAAGTTTCACATCGGGGACCTACGGGACCCATGGCACGCGGAGTGGGCGTCAGGACGGATGGACCTTGTCCACTCGTCACGCTCGATGCTCGGTGAGGTGGTTGTTCCGGCTGCTGAGCTCCCACGCGAGGTCAGCTTGGGGCAAGGCGTCCCGAGCGCAGAGTGGCTGCGCGAGGCTAGGGCCCTGGCCGGCCGAATGGCTGCGGCAACAAGGGTTGGTGGCGTGCTGGTTAGCCTCGAGCGGACAGATGCCACTGGAGCACTGCGGTGGGCACGTGTTCTCGCCGAAAACGGCTTTCAACTTGACCCGTCTCGGTCACGGCTGTTCGACGCCGCCGAGCCCAACAACGCTGACCTCCAACTCCCGTGTCTCGTCTTCACCATGCTTGATGGGGCTGCCCCAGTTCCAACAGCCAGAGAGTTCATAACAGCCCTGCTGGAGATTCCTCAGGGCGAGGGGCCGTGGACTGGGTTCGGCGCCGAGCGGGTCCTCGCCAGCGTAGAGCCGACGAACAAGGGGACCTCATGGGGTTGGGCCCAGGGTGATGAGCGGGTAGAACTGGTCACCCTTGGTTCTGAGGAAGTACTGGAGGCACGGATGTCTTGCTCAGGTGGTTCCACAGTGTGGCTTCACCAAGCCGGGTCGGAGGCAGCATTGGTAGAGCGGCTTGAGCGTGAGCTCGCAGCTCTGTTGGGCAGTGCCCCGGAGCAGGTCGCCTCGCCCCTCACCCGCTGACCTCGGCGCGTGGCTTCTGGGCGTGTCAGACTGAATCACGATGTTTGACCTGGTCCGAGCCGCAATTCCATTCTTCTTTGCCCTCGTGTTGATCGAGGCGATCGCCTACCACTTCGATCGCGACGAAGTTGAACCCGGCTACGAGCCCAAGGACACCGCCACATCCCTATCAATGGGACTCGGGAACGTCGTCATCAACCTGTTCTGGAAGCTGGTGCTGGTGGCGGCACTGGCGGCCGTGTACTCAGCCAGCCCGTTGCGCATGCCGATGGACGACGTGTGGCCGTGGGTTGCGCTCTTCATGGCTGAGGACTTTTGCTTCTACTGGTGGCACCGAACGGCGCATGAGGTGCGTGTGATCTGGGCCAGCCATGTGATCCACCACTCAAGTGAGCATTTCAATCTCTCGACTGCCCTCCGCCAGGAGTGGATGCCGATGTACACGCTCCCGTTCTGGATCCCACTCGCGATTGTCGGCTTCCCGCCCTACGCGATCATCCTGATGCAGGCGATCTCATTGGTGTTCCAGTTTGGTTTGCACACGGAGAAGATCCGCAAGCTCCCAGTACCGGTTGAGTATGTCTTCAACACCCCTTCGCACCATCGCGTGCACCACGGGGCTAATACGGGTTACCTCGACCGTAACTACGGGGGCATGCTGATCATCTGGGACAGGCTCTTTGGGTCTTACCGGGAGGAAGACGCCCGCGTGGTCTACGGCTTGACCAAGAACGTGGACTCCTTCAACCCTCTCCGGGTTGCCACGCATGAGTGGGCAGACCTGATCACAGATGTCCGGTCAACCAAACGCTGGCGAACGAAGCTGGGCTACCTGTTCCACAAACCAGGCTGGGCGCCCGCTGAGGTTGAGCAGACTAAGCCCAAGGTCCCAGCTCTTTAAGCAGCCTTTCGGGCGGCTTTCTTCTTGGGGCGACCCTTCGGCGCCTGCTTGGCCTTTGCGGCTGCGAGCGGGTCCTCAAAGAACTTGTCGACCTTCGCCCAAGTGGTTGTGCGGGCGGAGCGCCCGGTCAGTACTCCCAAATGCCCGCCGGGGGCGGTGTCGATCGTTACCGAGGCAGCGCTTGGCAGGAGGTCGCCAATGTGGTGCACGGAGCCAGCGGGCGCAATGCCGTCGCCACTCCCTGCGATGGAGAGCACCGGTTGGCGCACATCGGAGAGGTTGATCCGCCGACCGTTGACATCGAGGAATCCCGAAGCGAGGTCATTGGTTCGGAAGAAGCGGTGGTAGAGCTGCCCGAAGGTCCTGCCGGGGTAGGCGAGCATGGAGTCCATGAATCGGTCAACGGCTTCTATTTGCGCGAGGAACTCACGGTCGTCCAGGTTTTGGATGATTGCCACTGGCTTGGTCACGTATTTGTCAAAGCCTGCGAGTTGGTAGGCCCGCTTTACGAGAGGAGCGGGAGCGCCGCCGAGAATCTTGAAGA
>JBAXCW010000065.1:0-5933 GCA_037141275.1 Actinomycetes bacterium | reverse complement strand
GTCAACGGCGGCCTCCTCAAGCACCTCACGAACCGCAGCTGCGCGGAGTGCTTCCTCGCCATCTCCCTCGTCGCTGTCTACGGCGCCACCGGGGAAGACCCATGCCCCACCCATGAAGCGCGCGTTGGGGTTGCGCTTAACGAGCAGAACCTCAAGGCCTGTGTCACCGCCACGCATGACGATCACCGTTGAGGCTTGGCGAGGCTCTGCTACCACCCCGTCGTTGAGTTCCTCACCCGGGGCCGGTATTTGACTCTCGCTCACAATCCGCAGACTACCTTGACCCCCTAACCTCTGTGGCATGAGCGACACAGATACAGAGCTTTGGATGTGCGAGGCATGCGGGTTCATTTATGACCCCGCTGAGGGTGATCCTGACGGGGGAATCCCAGCTGGAACACCGTTCTCTGCGGTTCCTGACACTTGGTTTTGCCCAGTGTGCGGTGCACGCAAGAGTGACTTCGTGCCGTACACAAGCTAAAAGCGCCCCCGTTGCAGGAGGTTCGCTCCCGAAGCCGCAACTTTTCTAACCCAGACGGGTTCTAATGATCGGGCCAGTCCCCGTTCTATCCAAGACCCCGGTTCCGGTGGCTGGCCCGATTATCTTCCCCGGCCCCAATTACGGTGGCCCAGTTGAAACTACGCAACTCAGTTGGCCGGTGCGCCAGTACCCGACTACTAATTGAGCAAGCGTGCCCGGAGGCTGTCCGACGCGCCCTCAGCGCTCGCATCGGAGATAGCCATTGCGGTTATCTCTACTAGCTCGTCGAGCTCCTGGTCGGTGATACCAAGCGGCGGCATCAGAACAACAACATCGCCAAGTGGGCGGATGATCGCGCCTCTAAGACGCGCGGCAAGCGTGACGAGATGGCCGGTGCGCTGAGCAGGGTCAAAGCCTTCAATTTCGATTCCACACATCAGTCCGCGCTGGCGAAGCTCACCAACATGGGGCAGAGGGCGGACTTTGTCCTCAAGTAGGGCTGTCAGTCGCTCGGCCAGCTGTTGAACCCGAGTGATGGTGTCCTCGCGCTCGAAGATCGCCAAGTTGGCCAGTGCCGCCGCACAGGCTAGTGGGTTACCCGTATAGGTGTGACCGTGGAAGAAGGTCCGGTAGTCAGTGTGGTCACCCAGAAAGCCCGAGTAGATCTCCTCTGTGGCCATCGTTGCTGCCAATGGCAAGTAGCCACCAGTGAGGCCCTTTGCCAGGCACATCAGGTCAGGGCTAACACCCTCGTGTTCACAGGCAAACATTCGGCCGGTGCGGCCAAAGCCCGTGGCCACCTCATCGGCAATCAGCAGAACGCCGTGGCGGTCGCACAATTCACGGACCGCCTTCAGATAACCGTCAGGCTGCAAGAGCATTCCAGCGGCGCCCTGGACAAGGGGTTCGAGGATCACTGCCGCGACTTCCCGTTGCGCAGCGGCGACCACACGCTCAAGGTCAGCGATGTCACCAGGCTCGGCTTCGAGGGTCTCAAACAGGAGTGGGCGGTATGTGGAGTGGAATAGATCCATCCCACCAACTGACACTGAGCCGATTGTGTCGCCGTGGTACGCCTCGCGCATCTTCACGAACTTTGTGCGCTCAGGATGGCCGTTCTGAGCTTGGAACTGGAAGGCCATCTTGAGGGCGATCTCCACTGCTGTAGATCCACTGTCTGAGTAGAAGACTCGTGTCAGCCCAGCGGGGGTGATCTGCGCGAGCTTGCCGGCCAGCTCAATCGCTGTGGGGTGGGACAGACCGAGCATTGTGGTGTGAGCAACCCGGACCAGCTGTTCGCGCACGGCAGTGTCAATCTCGGGCTGACGATGGCCGTGGACAGTGCACCAGAGCGACGACACACCATCGAGGTAAGCGTTGCCATCTGTGTCGTAGAGGCGAGCACCGTCGCCGCGTTCTATGACAAGCGGCGGCTCGTCACCCTCCCAACCTTGCTGCTGGGTGAATGGATGCCACAGGTGAGCGTGGTCAAGGGCTCTGAGTTCGTCGGTATTCACGTCGCTGGCGACGTTATCCCTAGGAGTGCGCTGAAGCGAGGTGTTTTTGCGCTGATTGCGCGGTCAACCAGCGAGAATCTCGGCAAGCGGAAGCTGTTTGCCCGCCTGCGCAAACCCAGCGTGAGTGATGGCATTGACCGCTGGGAGAGTGGCAACAGTCACATTGCCCAGCTCAGCGACCGTCTTGAGGTTGTCGGATTCAATCTCGGACGGTGCTTGCGGCCAAGGACCAAACACAACTGCTCTGACATCCAGTCCGCGCGCGCGGGCCGCCTCAAGTGTGAGCAGACAGTGGCTGATAGTTCCAAGGCCGGGCCTGGCAGCGATCACAACTGGGAACCCAAGGGCAACGGCAAGATCCGCGACTGAGTCAGAGCGAGTGATTGGGACCAGCAAGCCGCCGATGCCCTCGACCAGCAGGGTCCGGCCGTCTGAGCCAGCCAGTTCACGTAGTCCTTGAGTAATTGCCGGTACGTCGATGACAGCACCAGCCTGCTCGGCGGCGAGGTGGGGAGACACGGCTGGGCCAAATCGCACGGGTGATATGACCTCAGCTGACTCAGCCCCGTCGACTGCCGCAGACAACAGGTCGTGGTCTAACCACGTGCCATCTGTTGCTGCGTCGTCCAAGCCTGTCAGCAGGGGCTTGCGGACCACTACGTCAATGTTGCTGGCGACCATCGCCGCCGCGAGGGCGGCTGTCAGATAGGACTTGCCCGCCCCGGTGTCGGTGCCGGTGATGAAGAGACCGGGGATGCGTGAAGTCACGCGGCGCGACGGAAATCGGTTGGTGCTTCGACCTCCAGGTCAAACAGTTTCGGACCGCGGCTAGCCCGGATTGGCTGCCCGTCGTCACCGGGAGCTCGGTTGTCGCCAGCTGACACAGCGCGACCGCGTTCCTCAGGGCGCGCTGCCCGAAGCCCAGAGTGCTCGCAAGCGCGGGTGATTGTCGCCGCAGCAGCCTTTAGCTCAGCTGCCGTGTGGGTTGCCATCACGCTAATCCGCAAGCGCGCAGTGCCCTCGGGCACGGTAGGCGGCCGGATTGCCTGCGCGTACAGGCCCCTTGCCAGAGCCTCCTCGCAAAGGTCCACAGCGTTAGCGGCGGAGCCAACGATGAGCGGAATGATTGGCGTTGGCTGGTCCTCAATGTCAAACCCTTCAGCGCGCAGCGCTTCCCGCATCACCTTGGAGTTCGCTGCGAGGCGCTCAACTCGCTTGGGTTCCTCTTGGATGATCGCCAACGCTTCCATCGCGGCTGCAATCGCGGGAGGTGGGGGAGCCGTTGAGAAAATCAGTGTGCGTGCCTGGTTGGTGAGCCAATCAGACATTTCTGCCGAGCAAGCGGCATAAGCGCCATATGAACCCAGAGCCTTGCCAAGGGTTCCCACGACAACATCAACTTCTCCGGTCAGGCCAGCGGCTGCGACAGCGCCACGGCCCCCGGGCCCGAGGACACCAGTTGCGTGAGCCTCATCAACGATTGTGCGAGCACCAAGCCTCTGCGCTATCTCAACAATTCCCTCAAGTGGAGCAACATCCCCGTCCATTGAGAAAACTGAGTCAGTGACGATTACCGCGGGGCGGCCAGCAGCCTTCCCCATGGCCCACTCAAGGTGGTCAAGGTCAGCGTGCTTGTAGACAACGGTCTCAGCGCCCGCGAGCTTGCACCCGTCAATCAGTGAGGCAGGGTTGAGCTCATCAGAGAGAACAACACCCCCAGCCTGCGCCAGCGCTGCGATCACACCAGTGTTGGCCAAGTAGCCGGATCCGAACAGGAGAGCTGACTCTGTGCCCTCAAACTCAGCCAGGCGATCCTCCAAACGACGGTGAACGGTCATCGTGCCGCTCACAAGTCGCGAACCACCAGCGCCCACACCCCATCTCATGGCTGCGTCGGCAGCAGCCTCACGCACCCGTGGATGGTCAGCAAGGCCAAGGTAATTGTTGGAACACAGCAGCAAAGCGGGACGGCCATCCACAATGACCCGTGGGCCTTGTGGCCCGCTGATCAAGCGCGTGCGACGGTGGAGCCCCCGGTCACGCAGTTCTGCAAGGCGCTCCGACAGCAGGCTCATCGGTCTACTCAGGCAGCCTTGTGGGCAGCTTGACGTTCGCGAGTGTCACGGCCCTGACCCGCATTGGGTGCGCCATCAGGCCGGGGTGGAACCTTCCGCTTGCGCTCAAACTTGAGCTGGGAGGCTGGATCCCACATACGGATCTCAAACGCTTCAGTTCCATCAGTTGGAACCGCTGAGTTGATGACATCACCGATCACATCGGGCGTGTCGCCATCGAGCCAACCCGAGCGATTGTCAGGTCGTGGATTGGCACCGTTGTCATCCTGACGGGCGACGTTGAGGCCAAGGTCTTCAAACATTGCCCTGTCCTGCTCTGGTGTGTTGCCAAGGGTGGTGAGGAAGTTCCCCATCATCACACCGTTGATTCCAGCCTTGACTGCAAGTGGCTGAAGGTCAGCGATGTTCTCAACCCGACCACCACAGAGACGGAAGAGCGCCTCGGGCATGATCAACCGGAAAATGGCAATCCACTTGACAGCCTCGATTGGCTCCATGTAGTCACGGTCACCAAACTTGGTTCCGGGCCGTGGGTTGAGCAAGTTGATTGGCACGGACGTGGGGTTGATCTCCGCAAGCTGAAAGGCCATCTCAACCCGCTGCTCGCGTGACTCGCCCAAGTTGAGGATGCCCCCAACGCAGGTTTCAAGCCCGGCTTCCTTAACGGCATCAATGGTGCGCAGACGGCCTTCGTAGCGAACTGTTGATGACACCTCTGGGTAGTAGCTCTCCGCGGTCTCAACGTTGTGATGAACGCGTTGAATGCCAGCTTCCTTAAGTGCGATGGCCCGTGTTGGCGACATGTGGCCGATTGACACGCAGCGCTTGAGGTTGGTTTCACTGGCGACAAGGCGGGCGCCTTCAAGGACCTTCTCGAAGTCCCGCTTGGAAAGGCCTTGGCCTTGGGTGACCATGCAGAACCTGTGGGCGCCGGCAGCTTCAGCAGCGCGTGCGTGCTCCAAGATCTGCTCGGGCTCCATCATCGCGTGCAGTGGTGTGTCCGCATCCGCATACCGGGACTGGGCGCAGAAACCACAATCCTCAGCGCAACCGCCGGACTTGGCGTTCACCAAGGAACACATGTCAGTTGAGTCACCGAAGTTCTCAAGCCTGGCCTTCCAAGCCCTTTCAATTAGGGCTTCGACGTCGGCAAGCTCCTCAAGCTCTCCAAGCTGAAGGGCTTCCTCACGGGTAATCAGCGACGGCATGTTGGTTGGTCCTCTCTACACGGCATAGGTTCGAACGGCGGCAGGCATGAAAACTACGCACGCAAGCGGACGTTTCCGCAATGCAAATCAGGCTGGAGAGGCTGTGTCTAGGGAGGCGAGTTAGGCGAGGCTGATGTAACCGCTGATCCACAGGTGGCGTGGGCGGACCTTGGTTGCTACGCCGTCGCGGCCTGGAATTGGTGTTGAGGTATTGCCCTCAACTGTGCGGACGTTCTTTGCATCAGACCTGACTACGAGACCGGTGTGGTCACAGAAGTCGCGCTTACGGTTACAGCCATAAGCAACAATGTCGCCTGCGTCAGGGGTGAAGGTCTTATAGGCGGTCGTGCCAATGTCACGCCAACGGTGGTGGGCTTTGGCCCAAGCAACAATCCCTGCGACAGGGGGTGTAAGGGGCATTGCTCGCACACCTGCCATGCGCCACATTGAGCTGGCAAAGATTGCGCACCAAGCCCAACGCTCCCGGCAACTCTGAGTCGTGCCAAGAGCGCAGATCAGCTTGCT
This sequence comes from Actinomycetes bacterium, assembly GCA_037141275.1. GTDB lineage: Bacteria > Actinomycetota > Thermoleophilia > Solirubrobacterales > Solirubrobacteraceae > WLNJ01. The sequence goes on along the minus strand of JBAXCW010000065.1, from coordinate 127 downwards.
GCGGTTACTGCTGTGCTTGTCCTCAAGAGTTGGAGCGGCCATGTAGGCGCTTGCAATCCTGATGATGTTTGCCCTCAGCGCGGCCAGGCTTGTTGCTGCCGCTGTCGCGATTGGGATACCGCCAAGA
>JBAXCW010000064.1:0-5989 GCA_037141275.1 Actinomycetes bacterium | reverse complement strand
GGTGATCTAGCCGCCGCTATCGGTGAGGCTTTCGGGTCCGCTGACGCGCTCCGCACAGCAATGAATGATGCTGGCGTCGCACGTTTCGGCTCGGGCTGGTCTTGGCTTGTCCATGACGGCGCCGGACTTGCCGTCGTCAGCACTCCAAACCAGGACAGCCCACTTAGCGAGGGACAGACGCCGCTTCTTGGCATCGACGTGTGGGAGCACGCTTACTACCTGAACTACCAGAACCGTCGCCCGGATTACCTCAGCGCAATCTGGAATGTTGTTGATTGGAACCGGGTAGCAGCCCGGTTCGCAGCAGTCTGATCAGCCGCTTCGGCTGAATCTGCGGCCCGCGGTCGGCGAGGACTCCTCGTCGACCAGCGGCTCAGCCGCGCCTTCGCGAGCTGCCTGCTCAGCCTCCATCGCCTTCAGTCTCTCAGGGGTGAGATCGTGAGCATTCTCAGCCTCTATCTGTGCAAGCCACTCAGTTCCCTCGGCGGCTGCTCGCTCATCCACCTTGATCTCCTTGGCCGTTGCATAACGGTCAATCTCCACGAAGAGCTCCTCAACAAGCCGGTCCTGGGGCACCTTTCGCAGTGCCTTGCCGCGCGAGAAGATCAACCCTTCGTTCTTGGCCCCAGTAATTCCAAAGTCAGCGTGTGACGCCTCTCCAATGCCATTCACCGCACACCCGAGTACGGCAACCTCAATGGGATCGGCATAGGCCTCTAGCCGCTGCTCGATCTCTGCAACCACACTGTCCATATCGAACTGGAGTCGGCCACACGTAGGGCACGCGATCAACACGGGACCGCGCTCGCGAAGCTTGAGGGCCTTCAGGATCTCCCAACCAACCTTGACTTCCTCCTCAGCGTGGAACGTCGAAAGGCTGATCCGGATGGTGTCGCCGATGTCATCAGCCAAGAGGGTCCCTAGTCCAACGGAGGACTTCAAGGAGCCCGTCCAACGTGTTCCGGCCTCGGTTATGCCGAGGTGGAGCGGGAAGTCAATCTTGCTAGAAAGAAGACGGTTTGCCGCGATCGTGTTGGGAACATTTGTGGACTTGATCGATACCTTGAAGTTCTCGAAGTTGAAGCCGTCCATCATCTCTACAAACTCAACGGCAGCGGTAACAAGGGCCTGGACTGAGTCTTCCTTCTCCATGTCATGCAGGTGCTTGGGAAGCGACCCTGAGTTGACCCCGATCCTCAATGGGATCCCAAGGTCGTGGGCCTTCGCAGTTACTTCCTTGACCTTCTCAGGTCCACCAATGTTGCCCGGGTTGATGCGGATGCAGTGGGCCCCAGCATCCAGGGCCTTCAGAGCAAGAGTGTGGTTGAAGTGAATGTCTGCGATGACCGGGATTGGTGACTTCACAACGATCACCTTGAGGGCCTCTACATCCTCGTCCCGTGGGACCGCAACGCGAACAATGTCGGCTCCGGCCTCGGCTACGCGGTGAATCTGAGCCATCGTCTCTTCGAGGTTGGCCGTCTCCGTCTTAGTCATCGTCTGGACGGCAACGGGGGCACCGCCGCCGATCGGAACGTCGCCAACGACAATCTGTCTCTTTGAGGCCATGGGCGTAGTCTACGACGCGGGCTGGCAGTCCGCCGGAAATGCGCTCCTGATCAGGAGTACAGCTCCTCAATTTCAGCGGAATACTTCGCAGCGATCGGTTTGCGCTTGAGCTTCATCGTCGGAGTCAGCTCGTCACCACCCGGCTCCCAGTCAGTTGGGAGGATGACAAAGCGCTTGATCTGCTCAACACGCGCCATCTTCTGATTCGCCGTGTCGATCGCCGCCTCAAGCTCCGCTCTGATCTGTGGGTCCGCGGAGAGCGTGGCCAGGTCGCTGGCGGCAATGCCGTGTTGGCTACCCCAAGCTGGAGCCATATCAACATCAAGAACGATCAACGCCGTGTTGTAGGGCCTAGCGTCCCCAATTACGCAGGCCTGCCCAATCAGTGGGCTCGAGGTCTTTACGGTCGCCTCAATGTTCGCCGGCGACATGTTCTTACCCGCAGCGTTGATGATGATCTCCTTCTTCCGATCAACGATCTTGAGGTAGCCCGCCTCGTCGAGAATCCCAATGTCACCGGTGTGCAGCCAACCCTCTGTGTCAATCGTTTCCGCTGTTGCCTTCGGGTTGTTGCGGTATCCCTTCATCACGCAGGCGCCCCGAATCAGCACCTCCCCATCTTCAGCAATCTTGATCTCGGCGCCAGGAGAAGGCGGTCCCACCGTCCCAATCCGGACGGCGCCAGCTGGATTGAGAGTTCCGTATCCACATGTTTCAGACATCCCCCAGAGCTCTGCGAGCTCAATCCCAATGGCGTGGAAGAACTCAATGACCTCTGGTGGCGTTGGAGCTGCACCGACGCCCACTGTCCGGACGTCATCCAAGCCAAGCATGGTGCGGAGGCCCTTGAAATACGTCGCGTCGGCCTCGCTGACGCGCGCTGCTAGCTCGGTCGGGACGGTGTCGCCGCGCTGTCTAATCCGGATCGCCTCAATTGCGTCTGCAAGCGCTTCAGTCAGGGGCGCTGACTGCTCCGGTGGTTGGGCTGCCAGCATGGCCTCAAGCCCCGCCTTGAGCTTCTCCCAGATCCTTGGAACGGCGAAGAACCAGTTTGGCCGAACCTGCGGAAGGAACTGAATGATCTGGCGTGGATCGGGACAGCAGGTAATGGATGCCCCGTAGACGATCGGGATGTAGTGGTGTGCATCACGCTCGGCAATATGAGCCGCAGGAAGCCAGGAGATCAAACGGTCCCCGGGCTGGAGGTGGACGAGTTCCGCAACGGCACGCGTCACTGGAAGAAGGTTGCCGTGTGTGAGCTCAACCCCCTTTGGAGGGCCGGTGGTACCGGAGGTGTAGATCAAAGTCAGAACGTCGCTTTCCTCAACCGCCTCGGCCGCTGCCCGAGCATCAAACGATGGGTTGGAACCCCTTACATCAGCCCATGCCTTGAGAATCGGGCGCGCTGGGTCGGTCTCCCCGTCGACGGTGATGATTGTTTCAAGGCTTGTGCCTACCTGCGCCTCCAGCATCACTGCTAGGTATTCAGAGGAAACGATTGCCACCTTGGGCGCGGCGTCCTCTAGGAGGTATTTGATCTGTTCAGCTGTGTAAGTCTGGTACACGGAGAACGGAGTCCCGCCGGCTGTCACCACTGCCATATCCGCAATGTGAAACTCGGGCCGATTGCCCATCATCAGCGCAACCGTGTCAGGCCGGGCAACGCCAAGCCCGACCAGACCACCTGCAATGAGATCGATCTCATCAAGCAGCTGGGACCAAGTGAACGAAACCTCATCATCTGCCGTCCTAACGGCGACGATATCCCCGTGGTTTGCTGCTGTTTCTCGGATGGCTAGTGCCATCGTTGCGCTGGCTGATGAGTTGCTCATTTCTCCCCCTAGAGATAGGGCCCGAGCCTATCGCAACGCCGGCTCAGTGAGGCTGTGAAAAGCCGCCCGATCCAAGCCGACCGATGTCATTAGATAACCCGATGACAAATAGAACCGCCACTAGCCCGAAGCCGATCAGAGCAGCCCGCTCCAAGGCCTGAGCGCTGGCTGGCCGGCCGCGGACCTTTTCAACCAGCAGCCAAAGGAGGTGCCCTCCATCGAGGGGAAGTATTGGAAGGAGGTTCACGAGCGCAATCGATAAGGAGATGAAGGCGAGAAGCTCAAGAGCGTTGACGAGATCCTCGGAGAATGCCTCCTCGGTAACCGCAACACCCCCGACGATCCCTCCTAGCTGACTGCGCTGCTTGGAGTCTGCAACCCCCGTAATTGCCCTGAACGTGGCCTGAGTGACATGCCAAGACGCTGAGACCGAAGTCCCAGCGGCCTCGCCGAACGGAACGCCATGTCGGTCTGTGGCAAAAGCGAAGCCAAGCCGCATGGCCTTAGCTTTCTCGTCGTAACGCGGGAAGAGCAGGAGGCGTTCGGTGTGACCATTCCGTACAACGACGACGGAGGCGGCATCTGTCGCGTAACACCCGGGAGTTGGGGCAGGCTCGCAGCGATGCGACCGAGTCTGCTTGACAAACGCCTCCGGTCCTCCCTTCACGCCATCCACCGAAACGATGCGGTCCCCGGCCTTCAGTGACCCCAATGCCGGTGCCTGGAGGGCGCTCCCGCTAATCCTTGATGTCGGCGTCTGTTGCCCACTGACCATCAAGAGCGCGGTTACAAGTACTAGGCAGGTGAGAAGATTCGCGGCAGGACCCGCTGCGATCACAAACGCCCTCTTCCAGATCGCCTTATGGGCGTAGGAGAAGGCTTCGTCCTCCTTAGCGACCTCCTCCACAGGGTTCTGCCCTGTGATCCGCACGTAGCCGCCAAGTGGGATGGACCCCAAAGCAAACTCCGTTGAGCCAATTTTGCGCTTCAGCAGAATCGGCGGGAAGAAGAGAGCAAACCGTTCTACCTTCATGCCAACTAGGCGGGCGGCAATCGCATGCCCACCTTCGTGGATAACGATCAACGCTGCAATTCCAGCGATGGTCAGAAGCCAGCTCACGCCCCGACCTCAATTGCGCTTGCCGCTTCAGCCGTGAAGGCTCGAGCCGCGCTGTCCGCCTCATCAAGCTCGGCGAATGTCGAGCCGGGCAGGTCCTCAAGCCGTCCTAGGGAACCGGCAACCAAGGGGATGATCTCCCCGAAGGGGATCCGCCCCTCAAGAAATGCTGTGACCGCAACCTCGTTGGCGGCGTTGAGGACAGCGGGCGCGCTCCCACCGCGCGAGCCGGCGGCAATTGCTAGCGGAAGGGCCGCAAAGGCAGTTAGGTCCGGCTCTTCAAAGGTAAGACTTCCAACCGCTGCCAAGTCCAGGGGTGCGACGCCAATATTGCGTCGGGTTCTACCCTCCACAGCCCAAGCAATTGGAGCCTTCATGTCGGGCATTCCCATGTGAGCAAGCTGCATCCCATCGGCGAGTTCGACAAGCGCGTGAACGATTGACTGCGGGTGGACCAGCACATTCAGGTCTTCATACGCAAACCCAAAGAGGTGATGGGCCTCTATCAGCTCGAGACCCTTGTTCATCATCGTGGCCGAGTCAATGGTGATCTTGCCCCCCATCGCCCAGGTCGGGTGGTTAAGAGCTTCCTCCACGGTCACATTGGCCATGCTTTCAGCCGTCCAGCCCCGAAAAGGACCACCGGACGCCGTCAGTGTCAGGCTGGACACCTCATCGGCTGGCACCCCTTCAAGTAGCTGGGCCAGGCTCGCGTGTTCAGAGTCAACGGGAATAATCTCGCATCCGTTCTCAGCCGCTAACTCTTTGACCAGATGGCCCGCGGCAACGAGGGATTCCTTATTCGCAAGGGCAACATCAGCGCCGCTCTCTAGTGCGGATCTAGTCACCGAAAGACCGGCGTAACCGACAAGGGCATTGAGGACAAGGTCCGGTTTGAGCTCAGAGATCAGCGCCTCAATTGAGCCTGCCCCCACCCGCAGGGTCACTCCATCTGGAACTTGCTCAGCGAACCGCTCTGCGGCTAAAGCAAGCTCCGTGACCCCGGCCTGGGTGGCTAGATCGAAAAGGTCTCCAGCTCTTCTTCCAGCACCCATACCAACGATCTCAATCGCATTATTAGCGGCCAGAACCTCAACGGCTTGGGTCCCAATAGAGCCGGTCACGCCGGCGATCACAATTCGCTTCATAGGGCCATGCTGGCACATGAAGGGCTGAAGTCCATCACCCCAGTAGGTGCCAGACCCAATACACCCCAACGATGGAGAACAAAACTCCGTCGAGACGATCTAAAGCGCCGCCATGAGGCCCGAGGGTCCGGGCCGTGTCCTTGGCCCCAGCATCCCTCTTGATCAGGCTCTCAAAGAGATCGCCGGCTGGCGCTAGAACCGCAACGGTGACGCCGATCGCTATTGCCGTTCCCGCCGCAAGCCAATCTTGGTAGAGGCTCGCTACAAACGCAGCAGCCACAGCAGCGATCATCCCCGCGAGAAGCCCCTCAACGGTCTTGCGT
>JBAXCW010000063.1:0-5991 GCA_037141275.1 Actinomycetes bacterium | reverse complement strand
TCCATGGGCATCCCACGCTCTCGGAGGCGCTGATGGAAGCAGCGCGAGCAGCCGACGGGTGGCTGATCCACGGCTGATCAACCTCTCGGCGGAAGCCGAGGTGGTTCATGCAGGGGCCGACGAAGTCGACCCCAATGCTTTCTACTTCGATCCATCGGAGCCGGAGTGCTGGCTTGTCGCTGAGCGGATCATCGCGACTCTCGGCGCACCCGCTGCTTGGACGCCGATTGCCGTTCCCGCAGAACAGGACGCCGTCGGTCAGTTGGCCCCCGGTGTTGGCGACTCCGCTCAGGAGACTCCGCGCGAGATTCAGGATGAATCTCGTCGCCTCCGGAGCGGAGACCGGCAAGACCGGGGCATCCAAGGCCAGTCGATTTCTGCGATCGCGGTTGAGCGTCGCTTGCTTGAGTTCAAGCCGCCTAGTGGCTGGTTGGAGGGGGAGGACCTGTTCTCCCGCGAGGCGCTGCTCGCAGCGACCTTCGCAAAACAGGCTGGCAAGACTGTTGCCTTCGTTCTGGCTCTGATGAGGCAGACATGGTGTGCGGGCCGAGACCCTAGGGACATGACGACCATCTATTTGGCTGGAGCGGCGGCCGAGGTTCACCCCAACGCTTTGGAGAAGGCGATGGGACTGAAGTCACTCAACGCTGAGCTTGACCGCACCACCGAGGCAGCGGGGGTGGCAGGGGTGACCTCCGTTCCAACGGTCCGGATCGGCACCGATCTCTACACAGGTGATGCTGGGCTAGACGACGCAGCCAAGGCGGTGGGCGCATGACTCCTGCGAGTTCTGCCTACAAGCTCAATGTGACTCACGGATCCCCCGGGCCGGCGATGCTGGCCCTCCCTGGTCGAGTAGACAAGGTTGAGCTTGTCGATTTAACAACCAGCGAAACCGTTCTGTTCTGGGAGGGCAAGGCAGTGGAGGCTGCTCGCCTTGCCAAGGCCCTACGCCGGGATATGCGGAAGCTGACCGCCAGCCAGTTCCGCGAGGCATGGCTGCACGGGCAGAGCCCGCCGGCCTCCTAGAAGGCCGACGGGCTCCAAGCACGCTTGAGTCCGGTCAGTCCTGGCTGTGCCAACTACCTGGCCAGCTTCGGCTTCCTGCTCCCAAGTAGTCGTCATCCGATGACTGCTGGTTTGCAACGGTAATCGCGTCCGCGATCACCTCACCGTCAGCATCCGTATGGACAACCGTCGTGACCGTGTCACCTTCGCTGAGGTTCGCGAGCTGGCATGCGCTGGCGTCAACAACTTCCAGGGTCCCATCGGACTTCTGTAGTCCGAATGCGCCCCACCCGCTGTCGATCCAAGCGACCTTACCGTCAAGCTGACGAGCCGAACCCGAGAGGGCACTGATCGCTTCAGCCGTTCCGTCCGCGTTCGCGTCGGCAATCAACACCTGATCGCCACGCTTGAGGCTGGTCAGCGAGTCAGCTGGGGCCGTGAATGTGGTCCGCTGCCCATCCGCCTGCTGGACCATCACCCTCGAGGCGGACCGGTTGATCGCAAGGATCGTTCCGATCACGGCTGGAGTTGGACAGACGGCCGGATCAACCACTGGTGGTGAGGTAACGCCCGGAAGCGTGACGGTGACGACGGGCTTGCCGTCAGCATCAAACGTGACTGTTATGACAACCGTTGAACCTGCCGGAATCCCGGAGAGATCAACGTTGACATTTCCGATCACTACCGAGAGCGGTGTGCCATCCGTGGTGACAGCGGTCAGGTGGCCGCGTCGGTTGACGACCTTTGCGCGAATTCTCGTCGCGCTCGCACGTCCCTTGGCCGAAATTACCTTTCCGCCTGAGACGACTACCTTGCTGCCGCCGCGAACACGCGAGGGCGCTTTACGGGCGAGCCTGAGGTGTTTGACGCGACCGTGAGCGGCAACAATATTCAGCCCCTTGCCTCCGCGGTCAACCTTTACAACCACCCCGCCCGTCTTTGAGGATCTGGCCTGAGCGGCCGTGGCAGGAACTGCCACCACTGCACAAGCCGCTCCCAGAACAGCGAGTTTCTTGACTAACATTTGAATTGTCCTCCAGATCAATTTGTTTGGAACAACTCTGACAAACATTGATCCGGCTGAAGTAAAGCCCCAGACAATGCGGGGACAAGATCCGGCGCGAGATCCTGCGCGAGAAGATCCGGCGCGAGAATCTCGGACAGATTGTCCAGCGGCGGTACGCTCGCATCAATGGCAGTAACAAATCCGGAAGGGGCAGTTCCACCCAGGCCGCCAAGCGGGCCTATTCCAGATACGGCCGCGGCCACAGACTGGCTGGCCACGATGATGCTCGTCAGGCGCTTCGAGGAGCGGGCTGGAGAGGCCTACACGCGGGCCAAGGTTGGGGGCTTCCTGCACTTGGCCATCGGCGAGGAGGCCGTCGTTGTCGGAGCGGCCCGTGCCCTGCGTGACACGGACTGGCTGATTTCCACTTACCGCTCCCATGGCCACGCCCTTGCTCGAGGGACAGAACCGGGACGCGTGATGGCAGAGCTCTACGGAAAGACCACCGGCTCGTCAGGTGGCAGAGGCGGGTCGATGCACATCTTTGACCTTGATCGGCGGTTCATGGGCGGCTGGGGAATTGTCGGGGGCAACATCCCAATCGGAGCCGGGTTTGCCCTACAGAGCTCCTACCGCGGCAACGACGAGGTCACGCTCTGTGTCCTCGGTGACGGAGCCACCAACCAAGGGACTTTTGGCGAAACACTCAACCTTGCGGCTCTCTGGAAGCTTCCTGTTGTCTTCCTCGTCACCAACAACAGATTCGGCATGGGCACCTCAATAGAACGGCATTCGGCCGTGACCGACCTCGTCCGAAAAGGAGAGGGATTGGGTGTCGAGGGCCGGCGCTGCGACGGCATGGACGTAGTCGAGACCCAAGCAGCCGTAGCTGAGGCAGTTGAGATCTCCCGCGCAGAGCAGCGGCCGCTCCTAGTTGAGGCAATGACCTATCGATTCCGCGGGCATTCGATGGCCGACCCCGAGAAGTACCGCACCAAGGAGCAGGTCGAGGAATGGAAGCTGCGCGATCCAATCCCTAACTTCACGGAGCGACTGATCGCTGAGGGAATCCTCGATAACGCAGGTGCCGAAGAGCTTGACAAGGAGGCGATCGCGAAGGTCGATGCGGGAGTTGAGTTCGCCGATGCCTCGCCAGATCCGGCTCCCGAGTCACTCCACGACGGTGTCTACTCCTTGGGTGGTGAGGTCCACGGCTGGCTCTCAACTGACCCACCACAGGATCCCGCTTCCTGATGCCTGAGATCCGCTACCGAGAGGCTGTTGGCCGGGCACTGCGCGAGGAGATGCTCCGCGATGAGAACGTCTTCCTGATGGGCGAGGACATCGGCGTGTTCGATGGAGCCTTCAAGGTGACCGAGGGGCTGATGGATGAGTTCGGTGAGAGGCGGGTGCGCGACACCCCAATCTCGGAGAACTCAATTGTCGGAATGGGCGTTGGCTCAGCAATGCTCGGCCTGCGGCCAGTTGTTGAGCTGATGACGATCAACTTCTCGCTGCTGGCCATGGACCAGATCGTCAACCACGCAGCCCACATCCGCTACATGTTCGGCGGTCGAGTCTCGGTGCCGCTGGTGATCCGGATGCCCCAAGGCGCGGGAAACCAACTTGGACCCACCCACTCCCACTGCTTTGAAGCCCTCTACCTCCATGTTCCTGGCTTGCTGGTCGCTGTTCCATCCACGCCCGCCGACGCGCTCGGCCTCCTGAAGTCCGCCATCAGGGATGACAACCCTGTGATCTTCATCGAGCACGAAACTCTCTATCAGGAGAAGGGCGAGGTACCTGAAGGGGACCACCTTGTTCCCTTCGGCAAGGCTGCGGTGAGGCGCGAAGGGACCGATGTGACCATCGTCGGGATCTCCCGGATGGCACGGACTGCTGAGAAGGCTGCACAGATCTTGGAGGATGAACACGGGGTGTCCGCCGAGGTAATCGACCCCCGAACCCTGCGCCCACTTGATCTGGACACAATCCTGACCTCGGTGAAGAAGACCAACCACTGCATCGTCGTTGAGGAAGGGTGGCCACACGGCGGCGTTGGCGCCAACATCGCCGCGCTGGTTCAGGAGCACGGCTTCGACGACCTCGACGGGCCCGTCCTGCGCGTAACCGGTGCTGACGTACCAATGCCGTACTCAAAGTCACTTGAGCACCTCGCCTATCCGCACGAGCCGCAGGTCATAGGCGCTGTCCTGAAGTCACTTGGTAGAAAGGCACCCGCATGATCGAACTCGTGATGCCCCGACTCTCTGACTCCATGCAGGAGGGCACCATTCTCGCCTGGCTTGTTGCTGACGGCGCTTATGTCTCCCGCGGTGATGAACTCGTTGAGGTCGAGACCGACAAGGCAGCAATGGTGCATAACTCAGACGCTGACGGAATCCTCCACATCACTGCTCCAGTCGGCACGACCCTTCCCGTTGGCTCGCCGATCGGGCAGTTGCTGGCAGATGGTGAAACTGTGCAGACGGAGCCGGGGGCCTCGACCGCTGCGCCGCCGGTAGCCGTTGCCGTGGTTGAGCCAGAGTCCGAGCCGGCCGAGTCCGCCGCCGTGTCCGGCGACGGGCGAGTCCACGCGTCACCTGTTGCCCGGCGGATCGCTCAAGACCTTGGCGTCAAGCTGGAAGGCCTGACTGGCACCGGGCCGAATGGGCGAATTGTCCGCTCAGACGTTGAGCAGGCGGCTGCGGGAACCGACCGGGCCGCAGAAACCAGCGCTGCGACGGATACTTCAAGCGTGACCGAACAAGCGTCAACAGAGGCCCCAGAGGTAACCCAGACCGCGAAGGGAGCGGTTACCCGCCGCGAGCCAACCCGCTCGCAGTCGTTGATCGCCCGCAGGATGAGCGAATCCCGGGCGACCGTGCCGGACTTCACCCTTGAGACGGACGTTGATGCCAGCAGGCTTGTGGACATGCGCCACCAGCTCAAGGAGCTCGACGGCGGCTCAGGCGCACCAACCATTAACGACTTGGTCATTCGTGCCTGTGCTCTCTCACTCAAGGACCACCCGGCCGTCAACGGTGCCTGGCGTGATGGTGCCTTTGAGGAGTACTCCAACATCAACGTCGGCATCGCAGTGACGACCGAGGGCGGACTCGTTGTCCCCGTCATCTTCGACGCTGACAACAAGGACATTCACGAGATCGCCTCCGAAAGCCGTGAGCTCGCGACCAGAGCTCGCGAGGGAACGATCACCCCACCTCAGCTTTCCGGCGGCACGTTCTCAATCTCAAACCTTGGAATGTTTGGGGTGGACCGCTTCACGGCCGTAATCAACCCACCTCAAGCGGCAATTCTTGCCGTCGGATCACTACGCGACGCACCTGTTGTCCACGCGGGCGAGGTCGTTGCCGGAAGCCTGCTCAGCCTGACCCTCGCCGTGGACCACCGTGCAGTCTACGGTGCCGCTGCAGCTGCCTTCCTTGAGTCCGTCAGTGATCGGCTCGCGGCCCCGGCTGCCCTGTTGGGATGAGCAACCGCGGCAACGGATCTCATCTGCGGCCCTACCGTCTGCCATCCTGAAACCAATGGGATCTTCAACCCCTGAGCTTTGGACGTGTCGTCTCGGCCAGATCGGCTGGAGTGATGCGCTCGCCATGCAGGAACAGCTCCGCGACGCGCGTCAGCAGAACCTGATCCCTGACACGCTCCTGCTCCTTGAACACCCGCCAACGGTCACCCTTGGTCGCCGGGCAGATGAGTCCGAGGTGCCCTCGGGCCGCGAGAGCTTGGCTGCGAGCGGAATCAGCGTTCACGACGCTGACCGTGGCGGTCGAGCAACTTGCCACGAGCCAGGTCAGCTGTTCGGATATCCGATCATGCACACGACCGATGTCACAACTTTTGTGCGTCGCATTGAGAACGCCGTCATCGAGGGGATCGCCGAATGCGGCGTCGAGTCATCCACTCGGGAAGGACTGACCGGGGTCTGGTGTGACGACCGCAAGATTGCG
>JBAXCW010000062.1:0-6027 GCA_037141275.1 Actinomycetes bacterium | reverse complement strand
AGATGTGCTCATCTAAATGATGGTGGCACTATGAGCGGCGGCCGAAGCCGACCGGCCCCGGCTTGGGTCCTCAGGCAGCTCGGCGCTTGGGTTGGCTACCGCGCGTTCGGGTCTGACGTGGACGGGTGGCTGCGGGACGGCGTTCGTCCTCCAACCTTTTCTCCGCCTTGTCAAAGCGCTTGCTCCACGCTTCATACGTCTCACCCGGGCGCGGTGCCAGCCAATCAGCGAGTTGCTTGGGATCGCTTGGCGGGATATCGCGTTTGGTTGACAATTTGGTGGTCATCTCCACCCTTTGTAACCCCAAACAGGGGGATGAGTTGCGGGGTGACCCAATGTTGAAACAGTCCTGTGGGCATGAAGCCGCAATTTGCGAGAAAGCTGCCGCAGAAGCCCCTTGTTCTAGGGAACTAGTGAACTGAATAGAAGGCGCCGTTGCCTGCGGCAACGCGCTCTGCGTTACCTGCCGCAGCTAGCTCAATCAGTGCGACCTCAGTGGCCTCAATGTCAGGCGGCGTAAATGGTGGCGCAAGGATGGAGGCGACCTCAACCACGGCAAGTGGCCAAGGGGAGGCCTCAAGCGCTTCCGCGGCTGTCTCTGTCTTGTGCCTAGGCAGGGTTGGGTCTGCGTTGGCAATGATTACGTCGTAGGCCTCAACGGGTTGGAAGCCGCCAGCCTCAAGTGTCCGGCCATCGATGCCTGTCATCAGAAGTGACGGTGCCGTGTAGCGGGACAGGTCGCCGTCCATGGCGTGCTTGTTCTGGGCCTCAGTCGGCGAACCCTTGGCGCTTCGGGCGATCTCCCGGTCAGAGGCGAATGCGTCGGCCACCTCCGTGTCGTGGGCCGCCGCTTGGACGATCTCCGCAGCGTCAAGGCCGGCAACCTTAGAAAGGACTTCAAGAAGGGCATCGTCCTGATCAAGCAGGGCGGTTGTTGTGAACCAGGCAACTTGGAGAGCGCGATGAACTTGGGCCTCAAGCTCAGGCTGGTGAAGGCGGGTTGCCACAACAGTCCTGCAGGCCGGCCAAGTAGCAAGCGGCCGTGGCTTGGCGGCCGTCGTGACCGGCATTCCGTACTTGCGCGAGAAGCTCGCCGCATGTGTTGCCATCAGAGTGCCCGTGAAGCCCTTCTCAACGTAGAGCTCATAGTTCTCGGCCAGGCCGATCATGCCGAGCTTCCAGTCGAGGCCCGTCCCGTAGCGGTGCCGCAAGACCGAGAGTGCAGGCTCTGCGGAGTAAGCGAATGGACAACCGGAGTCGGTGATTCTGAGGATCTCGAGAGGCATCTACTCTGACTCTAGCGGCCCGGGAACGACTAGCTTGACTCGCCGTCGCCCTCAGGCAGCTCAATCAACTTCTGGGACTCTCTGGCAACAACATCAATCGGATCCGGCAGACCCAGGGGATCCTTGCCGTCAGTGCTGGAGAGGGACTCCATCTTGCGAGCCGAAGGAATAACGCGGGTATCGAAGGAGCCCATCATGTCGTTGAACGACTCCACGGCTGTGTTGAGAGCCTTACGCAGCTTGCTGGTGTGGTCGAGCAGCTTCCTCAGTCGCTTGTAGAGCTCACGGCCCTCGTCAGCAATCGCCTGCGCATTCTCAGCCAGATCCTGCTGCTGCCAAGTGTTTGACACGGCAAGGAGGACGGCGAAGAAGCTGGATGGGGAAGTGAGGATGACGTGCTTGCTCAGAGCCTCTTCCAGCAGCTCAGGGCGGCGGCTGAGGGCAAGGTCAAGGAAGTGATCGCCCGGGACGAAGAGCACCACGAAGTCGAGCGAGTTGTCGATCTTGTCGGGGTAGTTTTTCTTGGCGAGGTTTAGAACTTGCGTGCGAAGTGCGTCGGCGTGGGCATCGAGGTACGCGTCCCGCTCATCAGGGTCCTCTGTCTGGAAGGCCTTCATCAGGCTCTCCAGTGGGACTTTTGAGTCGATCAACATCTCAAGCTGCCCTGGGATGGCGATTGACATATCGGGCCGTGACCTATCGCCTTCCTCATCTGTTGCCACCTGAGTCCTGTAGTTGCGCAGGTGCTTGCGCATGCCAGCGGCCTCCACCAGGCTCTCCAACTGCTTCTCACCCCAACCGCCCCTAATCTGGGAAGAACTGAGTGAGCGATTAAGCATGTTGGTCGAGGCCTCAAGCTTCTCGCTGCGCTGGCTGAGATTCCCCACCATCTCAGTGATGCTCGTTCGGTTTACCTTCGAGGCTTTGTCCATCTCAATTACGCGATCACGGACCTCTTTGAGGTGCTTCTCAACGGGCTCCACGAGGTTCTTAACGGCTTCGCGCTCACGTTCGGCCTGGGCCTTCTGGAGCTCTAGCGCTGCTTTGCGGGACTCATCATTCATGCGGGAGAGTTCCTCGATTGCTTCCTTGCGAGTGGAAGCTGTCTCATCCTTGACAGCAAGGAGGAGCGAGTCGATTACTGACTGTCCCACGGCCCCGGATCCGCGACCGGCAAGCAGCCATGCGGCAAGCCCGCCAATGACGGCGCCGATTGCAATCCCGAAGATGAGTGTTGAAATGTCCATTGACGCTCGACGGTAGCGGCGGCACCGGCCGTCTCAGGGAGTGCGGACGAACTCAGATTCATGTTTCTGACATGCCTGCGGCCACCTGCGCGCCAACTCAGGGGGCCTTCCCGGGCTAGCGTTTGCGGTGTTACAAACACAGGCAATTGTGCGCCCCGCGCCCCGAGCGACTGACTCCTATGACACACTGTCACGGCTACTCTGACACAGGGTCAGAAGTCAGCTGTCTTCTCAGTTTTACTCGACGCGCCGCTTTTCTGTGGCACTGTGGGATTAGGTCGGGGCAGGTGAGAGATAATGAAAATTCGAATGGGCCAGAACGTCCGAGGAAACCATGCCAGCTGATCATGTAGATGCAGTAGTGAGAGATATAGAGGTGAGGATCGACGAGATTCAGCCCGTTGTTGAGGAGTACGAGCGCCTGATCGGTGCTCTCCGCCTTCTGCGCGGCGACAGTGCGATGCGCGGACCAGGCGGCACACGCCGTCCAACCGGGCGTAAGCCGGGCAGGCCCCGTGGCAGCGGCCACCGAGGTGGAGAAGCCCTCAAGGTTCTGCGCGAACGCCCGGGGATGACAGTCGCTGAGATCGCCTCGGCAATTGGGACCCACCGCAACTACCTCTTCCGGGTTCTGCCAACACTGGCCGATCAGGGACTTCTGGTCAAGGAAGGCCCAAAGTGGTACCCAGTTGGGTCTGAGCCATCCGCGAAGAGCTCGAAGAAGAAGTCAAAGGGCGGCAAGAAGAAGTAGGAACGCGGTGCGCCGGGGTCTATCTGACCCGGCGTTGCCTGACGGTCAGATCAGACTGCGGCTATGTCTGATGGAGCAACGCCCCATCGGGCACCCGAGAGCGTGAGCTCGTCGGAAACGTCCCAGCCGTCAGCGACCTCATCCCCCGTGTGATCGGGGGATGCGCCCTTAAGGCTCATGCAGCCGGTGTTGTCCCCGATCAGGCGGATCTCCTCGACCTCCTCAGCAGTGAGAAGGCCCTCCGGGTCACTCGGGAGGGCGGCAAGGTCCTCGCGCTGCTCCTCGATCGGCTTGCACCCGTCGACACCCTCCTCAATCAGCGTCGGAACTGCACACTGAACTGCGGGATGAGAAAGGTTCCAAGCGCAAGCAAGCTGAAGTGGCGTGATGCCTGCGCGTTCGGCGATCGGAAGCATCTGGTCAATCTTTGCCAATCCTCGCTCAACCCAGCCGGCCGGCCGGTAGTTACGGTGGTCGAACTCAGGGAATGGATGGTCAGCCTTGATGTCACCGTGGAAAAGACCACCGTGGTCGGCGACCCGTGCAATCACCTTGACACCATTTGCCTGACAGGCGTCCAGTGTGAGTCCAACAGGCCAAGGCTCAAGTGGGTTTAGGATCACCATCGCCCAGTCGATCATGTCGCCGAACTGCTCAACGGAATTGATCAGATCAAGCGTGAATCCGTTCGCGGGACCAGGCGCGATGCCAATCGAGTTAGCAAGGCCATCAGCCTTGAGCTCGGCCAGTGCCTCCCAGACAACCGGGGATGAATAGCCGATGCGATCAGGGTTGTGCAGCATTAGAAGGTCAAAGCGATCGGTCCCGCACCTAGTCAGGCTGGCCTCAGTTGCCTCACGTAGGAAGCTTGCATAGCCATCTGGGCCTCGCAGGTCAGGGTTCGTGAACCGGGGGAATCCCTTGGCTCCCTGGCGTTCGCCGTTGATGAAGTCATGCCCAACAGCGCCCACAAGGTTGAACGAATCCCTGTCAAGGTCGGCTATTGCTTCCCCTATTGCGGTGTCTGCAGCGCCAGTTCCATACACGTCAGCGGTGATCACCGTGGGGATCAGACCGTCCGGCCGCATCAGCTCCGAGAAGCGGTCACCTTCGATCGGGTGACCGAACCGCATGAAGCGGCCCCCGCTCCAGGCTCCGAGTGCTGTCGGTGAGAGGTTTGTCATCTCAGAGCCACACGCTAGCGCGGGAGCTCGGCCCGTGTGTGACGGTCATGGGCAATGTCCCGCTCAGTTGAGGCTGGGGTCGTCAGGCATTCGGGCAAGGAGCTCGTAGCTGCCACCTAGCTGGGTCAGCACCGTCGCCCAAAGTTTGTCGAGGTCATCCGCGAACACTGTGTCTGCGTTCGCTGGGGTGACCACCCAGTCTGCGCGTTCCATCTCTTCGTCCAGCTGGCCAGCACTCCAGCCCGCATGGCCTGCGAACGCGCGGATTCGTGTTGTCTTTTCACCTACCTGCTCGGCGGGCGTGTCTGTTGCCAGAACCCCCACATTTTCGAAAGCCAGAATCGCCGCGTCTTCTGGGCGCTGGAACTCAGCGACAATGACCACGGCCTCAGGCATGACAGGTCCTCCGAGGTGAAGCTCGCCGTCGCCGATCATCTCAGCGACGGGTGGAGCTGCATCCGCGACGCTGGTTCCTGCCGGTCGGTTTATGACAACCCCTAGAGCGCCCTGTTCATCGTGGTGGCCGATCAGGATCACGGCCCTTCGGAAGTTGGGGTCGAGAATCGCCGGGCTGGCGATCAGGAGCTGTCCGCGCATTGAATCCACGCCTCAGATGGTGGCACCTTCTGCCGCCGAGTGACGCGCCAGTCGCGTTGGCCTAGCTAGTAGTCGTGAGGCGGGGAAGCGGTGAAACTAGGAGTCAGTCGCCGCGGGGCGCATAACAAGCAGTGGGCGTGTGGTCTTGTGAAGGACGGCTTGGGTGGTTGAGCCGAGCAGGACGGCGGCGATTGCGCTGTGCCGGCGAGAGCCGATCACGATCGCGGAGGCTTCGTTCTCCTCGGCTATACGGAGAATGGTTGCAGCCACAGAGCTTTCATCCCGAGCAATGACCGGCTCTGCGACCAGACCGTGGCTCTGGGCCAGCTCGACGCCTTCCTTGGCAATTCGGTCTGCGTGGTCCGACTCAGCTTTGTTGAGCTCCTCCACCTGCTCCACATCTGGTGGGGGAACTGGAGCGCCAAGACCCCCAGGAAGGGGAGCTACGGCCGCGTTGAGCAGCCCGGGTTCCCAGACGGTGAGGATGATCGCGCGACTTCCCTCACCAAGCAGACCTGCGGCGCGTTCCACTGCTTCGATAGCGCTAGGAGAGCCGTCGAACGCGATGACAATTGGTCCGGCTTGATTGGTCATGACTAGATCCTACCCCGAGGTTCCGGTGAGGGCGAAATCGAATAAGCCAAAGCCATAGGAGGAGTCACGGCCCCGGGGACCAGCATCATGAGTGCTTCGGTCGAGGGCGGCACGCACGGTCCCCAGCGATGGGGACTTGAGGATGGCCCACAGCAGTGCCGCAGCTCCGCTGATGACCGGCGCGGCCATCGAAGTCCCCGACATCCGGACGTATCCACCGCTCGCCTTGAGTGAGAGAATTCCAACGCCAGGAGCGGTCACCTCAACATCAGGGTTGGTGCTTGAGAAGTCAGCCCGCCGACCACGCTGGTCTGAGGCCGCGACCGAGACGACCTCTGGATAGGCAGCTGGCCAGGAGACATCGGAGG
>JBAXCW010000061.1:0-6088 GCA_037141275.1 Actinomycetes bacterium | reverse complement strand
ACACATGGGTCTGCCCTTGCTACTAACGGGCACCTGCACGACACGGTCCTGTCAGCTCTCAACAGCTGATCGCAGTACCGACCTTAGAAAGCAAACCGGCCGGGTCTTTCAACCCGGCCGGAAGCCAAACAAAGCGTTTTCGGCTGGACTACTTGCCGTCGCCTACGCAGCCCGAGAGCGGCGTTGCTGCAACCTTGAACTTGCAACGTTCAATTGGCGTTCCGAAGCCAGTTGGCCATGCGGCCTGATCTGTCTTGTGGAGCCAGCGACCATCGTGGTAGCTGTTGTTGACGAAGTCGGCACCGCTTGGGTCACGAGCACCCATACCCGTGGCGCCCGATTCACTTGTGGCGTCGGTAAACGTAAGCGCATCGAAGTACGACAACGTCAGGCCGGAGTTCGCGAAGGACGCGGCGACCGGGCAGGTTGCCCAGAACTTCGGAAGCGTCGGCTCACCGATTGTCACGAGACTAGACTGGACTCCGCCAACGGTGTTGGCATTGCTGCCTGTGCCGCCGATGCAGTTGGCTGTGCCGTCGTTCGCGTAGAAGATATCGCGACCGTTCTGGTTTCTACCGAGGTTGCCGAACTTATTGCCGATGATCTTGTTCCACTTGAGGTTGAACGTGTTCTTCAGCGTGTTGCAGGCAACCGACGGCGTCACGCCGACCGGACAGACAGCCTTATAGCTGCTCGAGTCTGTCAGCAGAATGCTCGGGTTGAGCATGCCAACACCGAGCAGCTTATTGCCCCAGACGCGGTTGTTCTGGATCGTCGTCTTCTGCGATCCGAACAGCAGGATGCCAATTCCGGGCGGGTAGTCAGCTCCACCGAGAGAACCGTAGTTCACTGTGAATGGAGTCACCTGAAGGCGGTTGGTCTTGTTTGCGACCGCCGTCGACGAGCCATCGGCGTTTGTCCCAACGAAGTAGTTGAGGTTGTTGCCGTAGACGTCATTGTCAATGATGATGTTGTCAGACGGTGGTGGGAAGTCCTCCGAGAAAAGGAGGTTGGGAACAATCCCGATGCCGTTGTTGAACCACTTCGACTTGGTGATCGTGACGTACTTGGAGTTTGTGCCCGAGTAACCGAGCTCATTGCCCCATGACTTAAGGCCAGTCAGCGTGGTGCGGAGTGGCTTGGTCTGCGTTGGTGTCTCACCAACGTAGAACCCTGAGTCATTGTTGTAGTAGGCCTCGGAGTTGGACATCGTGCCGCCAAACGAGTTGCGAGCAAAGATGCCGTACACGCCACCGAACGAAGCGACCACGTTGTTGACGAGGTAGGTCTTCGTGCCGAACATGTTCTGCACGTTGACGATCCAAACGCCATTGCCGTGGTAGCGGGTGACTGTGAGGTTCTTGACCGTCACGCCAGCTGCGCCGTTGATCAGGATCGCGTCCTGATTATCCGGTGCTGAGAGGGTGCTCAGGTCAATCACTGTGTCTGCCGCGTTTCCCGTTGACCCTGTGATTGTCAGACCATCAAACTGGTGGCCCTCAACCAGAACTGGCTCACGCCATGTTCCCGCGGTGATCGTGATCGTGTACTCGTACTTGTGCTTCCCGGTCTGCTTTGCAGCAGCAACTGCTGCGGCAAGAGTGGAGAAACAGGTATGAGCATTTGCCGTAGCAGTCGTGCAGGTCTTCGACGCCACGAGCTTCTTTACGCTCTTAGTTGGCTTGCTGATTGTTCCCGGGTTCTCCGGAAGTGGGTAACCGCCTGCGAAGGCGGTCGGTGCGGCGCTCATCGCCAGAGCCGTAACGGCTGCGACGACAACGGCCACACGGATGCGTGTGCTTGTCATATGAATGGGTCCTCTCCCCTTTGTTTCTTTGTGTTTACTTCTCAACGAGATACCAACCGGCCATACCGGCTTCCATGTGTGAAGATACGTGGCAGTGATACAGGAAACGGCCCGGATTATCTTCCGTGAACCGAGCCGATATGACCTCGCTTGGGCCAACCGCAGGGCTGTCAACAGACGCTCCTGCTGCGTTGGGCCAACGGTGGCCGTGTAGGTGCCAAGTGTGGAAGTCGCTGTTCATGCCGTGCACATGGATTGCCACGGTCTGACCGACCTTGGTTCGCATTGTCGGCGTGTTGCCGGCAAAGGACCTTCCGTTGATCGCATGCAGGATGCTCGGCATGCCCGTGATCTGCGGGAACAGGCTGTGCAGATGAAGGCAAATCTCTCGGTCGGGCTTCGGCTTGAGGGGGTCGCGGACGATGATCATTCCAAACAGTCCGCGTGACGAGTTCAGTACGTGGTTGGGCCCGTGGTCGTGGTACGGCCAAACGCCTTCGCTCTCTGGCAAGCACTCCCATGTGTAGGTGAACTCTTCGCCAGGCGCGATGAACCCTCCGGCCCGGGTGAAGTCGCCCAAGTAGATGCCGTCATAGTCGGGGGTGTAACGAACACCGTGAGGGTGCATTGTCACCGGCTGGTTAAGCACCGTATCCGCGTTGCGGAAGTGCACTTGCAGAACGTCGCCTACTTCAGCCTCAAGGGTTGGTCCTGGCATCTGGGCAATCCCAGCCGTCGACGCAAAGCCGGGGGTCATCAGCTGGTAGACAAGTGCGCGGAACTTCCTGTGGCTCTGCCTGCCGCCCATCCACCCGTCCTTACCGGTCGGAATTGGATCCCAGAGAACTGTGGTGGCTTGAATCCAGTACTCACGTACCTGTCCTCCCGCGGCCGGCTCGGGCGTGTCGAAGTCGTAGCGGTCGACCGGGTCTAGGGTGGCGGCTGAGGTCTTGGCTTTGAACTTCGGATGCTTGAGCGCAGCGGCAGCAGCATCAATGTGCTTGACGTCACGGCTGGAGAGGTTCGGGATGTCCTTCGCCGTGAGCGAGCAGAACAGCCCAGCGGCTCCTGCCCCGAGGCTAAGGAAGTCCCTGCGGTCAACGCCCTTCTGACTGTTTGCATCAGACTTCTTGGTCATTACCGGCGTCTCCCCCTCCTGTGGTTTGACTCGCTACTAGCTGCCGCGGAAGGATAGGGCAAAGGGACTGTCGGGGTCGCAGTTGGCCGTGTTGCGGTAAAGCTTTTGCTAACACCTGACACAGCGCCCGCTCATCTTGTGTACATTCGTCCGCATGACTAAGACCCCGAAGGTAATCCTGTCCCTGCTCACAATCGTTGCCGTTGCCGCACTTGCTCCTGGTTTTGCAAGCGCCCGCAAGGGATCAGCGGCCGGCGCGCTGCCAACGACGACCGTCTCTATTGGTGGGACGACCAACGACGGGTTCTACTTCCCGGGCTCAATCACCGCGAAGCTTGGTAAGTCACAGATTGTGTTTACCGTGATACCCGAAAGCGGGCAACACAATGTCTTCCTTCAACCGTGGAGCAGCGCTAGGACAGGGTCCACGAAGAGCACAAAGGGCGTTAGCTTCCCCAACATGCGCGCGCCGATTGAGCTTTACACAGGCGACCCTGCCTACTACTGGCCTCGCACCAGCGGTGGAGCTCCGGCCCCTTGGAAGCCAACCAAGAAGGGCAACTACTTCCTTTACTGCACCAAGCATCCTGGGTCTGGCGCCAATCACGTTGGTGGCATGACCTTGACGATCAAGATCACCTAACAGTCGAGTTTGGCCTGCTCCCGATCCGGGAGCAGCGCCTGTTGGGCAAACACAGCTGGAACTTGCACGCGGGCACTCCCCGCGTGCCGTGGTTGGCGCTTGTGGAGAAGCGGATGTTGAAGTAGTGTGAACAGGAGGAGAAGAGGTCGCCATCGAGTGCTCAACTCGACCGGCCCATAAATCAGGAGGAAGAATGTCCGCTGCCCAGATTTCACGTCGAGGATTCGTCACAGCCGCCGCAGGCCTCACAGGCATCGCGGTCTTGGTTCCAGACTCACTCGCATTCAGGCTTCAGGGCCGACTTTCACCTAGCTATACAGGCGGCACCTTCCCTGACGGCCTCGCCGCAGGCGACCCAACTCCTGACGGAATCACCCTCTGGAGCCGCGTTGAAGGCGTCACCGGCAACGGGTCCGTGCTGCTTGAAGTTGCTACGGACAAGGGCTTCCACAAGACCGTCCACAGCGAACTCGTCCCGGCTGACCCAACCAAGCTCTACACGGTCAAGGTGCGCGTAACCGGCCTCAAGGCTCACACTCAGTACTACTACCGATTCGCAACCAAGTCCAAGAACAGCGCTGTCGGCAAGTTCCGCACTGCCCTTGCGGAAAGCTCAACCAGCGCAGTTAAGTTCGCCTACTTCTCATGCCAAGAGTTCGGCTACGGATACTTCAACGCTCATGCCCTGATGGCCAAGGACGACGTCGACTTCGTCATCAACCTTGGCGACTTCGTCTACGAGGATGTCGGCTACAACTCTCCCCTCGCAGTGCGCAAGGAGAACAACCCGGGCAGCGAAGCGCTCAGCGGCCCAACGACGTATGAGGGCTACGCGAAGCGCTACCAGCGTTACCGCACGGACAAGGACCTCCAGGCCATGCAGGCCAGCCACGCGATGATCTCAACTTGGGACGACCACGAGGTAATGAACGACTACGCCGGCGGAGCAGCCGCAAACGGTGGCAATGCCAGCCGCACGCAGCTTCCGTCCTACATCGGCTGGTCAGACGAACGAAAGGTTGCCGCCTACAACGCATGGTTTGACAACATGCCGACCTTCCCTCAGGTGACCGGCGGGACGAAGCTCTACCACAAGGCCAAGTTCGGCAACAACCTTGAGCTCTTCGTTCTGGATGAGCGCCAATACCGCGACAAGCAGCCATGCGGGTTCAAGACAACTGAGATTGACCCAGCCAGCTGCACCGATCTAAACACCCCAGCACGTGACTACCTCGGGGCAGACCAGATGAGCTTCCTCCAGGGCGGCCTCAACACCTCAACCTCGAAGTGGAAGGTCATTGCCAACGAAGTGATTGCAATGGCCCTCAACGAAGTGGACGGCAAGAGCGCAGGTGTAGACGACTGGGTCGGCTATCCAACTGAGCGCGAATCGCTGCTTCAGGCCATCAGGAGCCACAACGTCAAGAACGTCGTATTCGCAACAGGCGACTACCACACGTTCATGGCCGGCGAGGTTCGCGATGCGGCCGGTCATGCGGTGGCAACTGAGTTTGCTGGTGGCTCGGTGACGATGCCGTCTAACTCCGAGATCCAAGGTGCGATCTTCCACACCCCTGGCTACGGAACCGTGGACGCGCCAACCACCCCAACGGATCACAACGAGGCTCATTACCTTGCCGCTAACCCACACATGAAGGAGTACGACCAGCTCCATCACGGCTATGTCCTCGCGAGCGCAACGTCAACTCAGTTCAGCGCGACGTTCAAGAAGCTCCAGACAATCCGCGCGAAGTCAACGAGGCTTGCGGCAACCAAGACATACCGGGTGGCAGCAGACTCAACAACAGTTCTGTAGGAACGCTGCGCGAGGCCAATCCTCGCCCGAAGATTAAGTCCTTGGCGGCGGCACGAAAGTGTCGCCGCTGCTTTGTTCTGGCCTCTACAACCCTTCCTCATCTGCGATGCTGGTTAGGTCATGGATACCGCCCCAACAGCAGCTGACCTAGCCGCCGCTGAAGCTGAGCTGCACGAGGGCCCCAAGGGGCGCGCCGGTTGGACCCTTGCGGTCGTGTCGATCGCCCTGTTCATGGTCACCCTCGACAACCTCATTGTGGGCGTTGCCCTTCCGAGTATCAGGAAGGATCTTGGCGGTGGGTTGGAAGCCCTCGAGTGGACGGTCAACGCATACACGCTTTCCTACGCTGTGCTGCTGATGCCCGCAGCTGCCTTGGGGGACCGCTTTGGGCGCCGAAAGATGTTCCTCGTGGGTCTCACAACATTCACAGGAGCAAGTCTGCTGGCCGCCCTCGCGCCGACCATCGATGCGCTCGTGGCAGCACGGGCACTCCAGGGTCTGGGCGCTGCGATTGTCACCCCGCTGACCCTCACCCTCTTGGCCGAAGCATTCCCGGGCGAGAAGCGCGGAATGGCCTTGGGGATTTGGTCCGGTGTAACCGGTCTGGGCGTGGCGCTGGGGCCAGTAGTCGGTGGCGCTGTCATCGAAGGTGCTGGCTCATGGCAGTGGATCTTTGGAATCAAC
>JBAXCW010000060.1:0-6131 GCA_037141275.1 Actinomycetes bacterium | reverse complement strand
GGGCAGTGGTTCTGATCCACCCGGTGGAGATCACATCCGCAAACGGAACGCGGGCTGCCGTGGGAATGCCGGCGGGCGTGATGGTGCTGTTCCTCCTCCTCGCCCTAGTGGCACTGGTGTCTTCCCGTGTTGCCGTGCACCTCTTCTTTGAGCGCAAGGTCAGGGGCTTCCGCTCCGGGCGGGGGTATCAAGACGTTCTGATCATCGGTGGCGGTGATGGCGGCCGGCTTGTTGTTCGTGAGATGGCTCGCAACCCGGACCTGCGGATGCGTCCGATCGGATTTGTTGACGATGACCCACGCAAGCGTGGACAGAAGGATGAGTACGGGCTGCGGGTTTTGGGCGGAACTGACGAACTCGCGCGGATTCTCGATGAGACAGAGCCGGACGAAGTTGTAATCGCAATCCCATCTGCCCCTGGAGACCTGCGAGCAAAGGTTGTCTCCTCATGTA
This sequence comes from Actinomycetes bacterium, assembly GCA_037141275.1. GTDB lineage: Bacteria > Actinomycetota > Thermoleophilia > Solirubrobacterales > Solirubrobacteraceae > WLNJ01. The sequence continues at coordinate 5,678 of JBAXCW010000060.1, read as the reverse complement.
GGGAGCGAGCCATTCCAGTCCGGACTCTGCCGACAGTCTTTGAGCTTCTTCAGCGCGGGGACGGACTGGTGCGGCAGGTGCGTGAGGTCCGAGTCGAGGATGTCCTTGGGCGCGAGCCAATCCGTATGGAGCTTGAACGGGTTGGGGCCTATCTCGCTGGCAAGACCGTCATGGTCACCGGGGCCGGTGGGTCAGTTGGGTCAGAGCTGTGCCGTCAGATCGCGAGAGTTGCCCCCACTGCCCTGATTCTGGTTGACCACGCTGAGGACAATCTGTTTGAGATCCTGCGAGAGCTGGAAGGAGAGCGCCATGTGCAGGGCGCTGTCCCAGTGCTCGCAGACTGCCGCGAGGAGGAGCGGATGCGGGAGGTCATGGCTGAACATCGGCCGTCGATCGTCTTCCACGCTGCCGCCTACAAGCACGTAGGAATGATGGAACGCAACCCAATCGAAGCGGTGCGAAACAACGCTCTTGCCACACGGCTTGTCGCAAAGATTTGCGGAGAGATGGGCGTCGCGACGTTCGTTCTTGTTTCTACGGATAAGGCAGTCAATCCAGCGACGGTCATGGGGGCTTCCAAAGCTCTAGCCGAGTGGGCAGTGGAGGCAGCTGCTCATAGGTACCCACAGACCTCGTTTGCGTCGGTCAGGTTTGGGAACGTGCTCGGCTCGTCGGGGTCCGTAGTTCCAATCTTCAGGCGACAGATTGCAGCTGGTGGGCCGGTAACGGTTACCGATCCGCGCATGACTAGGTTCTTCATGACCATTCCGGAAGCGGTGCAGCTTGTGATTAGAGCGGGGTCCCTTGAGGGCGGGAGTGGGGCCGTCTATGTCCTAGACATGGGCGAGCCCGTGAAGATCATTGACCTCGCTGAGGCGATGATTCGTCTTTCAGGTCTTGAGCCGGGCAAGGACATCGCGGTCGAGGTAGTCGGCCGCCGCCCAGGCGAGAAGCTGCATGAGGAACTGTTCAACGCGGAGGAGCGACCCATCCCCACGGCCGCCGAAAAGATCCTGCGAGCAGACCGCCCTCGGCTTGAGCCTGGATGGGTTGAGAGCACGTTTGAGGAGATCAATTTGCTGGCGCTGGAGGGCGATGCTGCCGCTCTTGCCTCACGTGTCGGGGCGCTCGCTGCTGCCGCCGCCCGCAGCAACGCCTAGACTCCATTTCCAGATGGGCTTTGTAACTGCGGTATCCATTTCGGGTCTCTTGGGGAACGTTTCGACCGTTGCCGGGATTGTCGCTGCCGTAGCTGTGGCAGTGCTGGCCACGCTTGTCCTTAACCAAGGTCGGGAACTCCAAGCTCTCCGCGAGGACCTTGAGTTCGAGGAAGATCGTGCCTATGCAGCTGAGGGGTCACTTGCTGCCCATGCAGCAGCGATGTCTCAGCCGGCCGCCCCTGCTCAATTGGCTGTCCCGCAAGCGCAAGCAGGTCCTGTGAAGGTCTCGCCTGCCAGCTCGGGAGACGCGGATCAAACGGAGGAGATCTCCTCCGGGGCCCCGGCGCTCGGCTCCGCCACGGCGGCACCGTTGGTTGCTGCGCGAGCGGTCACCGCACGAGTAAGCACTACCCCAGAGGCCCCCGCCCCGCCGGTCCTCGCGGCCTCCACGCCTGCCGCAAGCCAGGTTCAGCCGATCGTCATCGCGGCCCCCGTGTCGGCGACCCCCGCAGCACGCACAGATGCAGCGTCCAAGGTTGTGGGCGCGCCTGCCACTGCTGCTGCTGGTGGAGCGGCTCGCACACCGAGGCGTCCGTTAACTACTGGTACATCGAAACAGCGTCGCAATCTTCTTCCTGCGGTCCTAGCGACAGTCCTGATCATTGGTATCGCTGTGCTAGCGGTTAATCAGTTCGGTGGGAGTGGTACATCACCGTCGATCCCGAGTAGCCAGACGAGCACGATCGGGGCGTCAACCGGAACCTCGGGCACGGGCGCCATCGTGGCAGTCCTCAACGGGACACCAGTCTCCGGCCTTGCCGGGCAGGTAGCTAAGGAACTTGTCCAAGGTGGCTTCAAACGCGGTCCAGTATCAACCGCCAGGGATCAGCAGACCAAGTCAACGATTGTTGCCTACATGCCAGGCCATGCAGTGGACGCTGAGGCAGTTGCGAAGCTGCTCGGCGTTACAACCCCAGTAGCTGCCGCGGATGACGCGACTCAAGCGATTGCTTGCCCTGATGCTGCAACCTGCACCGCTGAAGTAATCGTCACCGTGGGAGCGGACCGAACCCGCTGACCAGCGCGTCAGCAGCAGGGCACGACGGCCTGTGACTCGAACCGCCCGCATCGCGTTTGTACTGGTTGCCTTCGCCGCAGTCGGGGGCCTCTATGTAGCCCAGAGGCTGAGGCACAGTGAGCCGGTGGTACTTGGCGTACGTTTGACCCATGCCTTTTCCCCAACTGGGTTGGGACCACGCCAGGCCACTGTCTCGTTCTACCTCAAGCGCTCTGACACGGCCGCCGTGTCGGTGGTTGATCCCCAGGGAGACCAGGTTCGCTTGCTTTCGCAGGGGAGAAGGGTTGGTGCTAGAACGCGTGCCGCCTTCACATGGGACGGCCGCGACTCGTCCGGGAAGCTTCCGGCTGACGGCACGTACCGGTTTAGGATCGGCCTTGCCCGCCAAGGGCGGTCGCTGACTATTCCCAACGGCGTCAGCTTGGACACTCAAGCCCCTCTGCCAGTCGTGACAAGTGTCCTGCCAGCACGTGGCGCGGGACCGTTTGTATTCCCTGGCCCCAAGCAGGCCACAGGGCTTATTTCAGGGACTCCCGGCCACGATGTTGAAGGCTTCGTTCTCCGCACCGACGTCACGCCGGCCAAGGTCGTCAGCCGGTTCCATCTCCCCGATGGGGCAGCTCGAATTTCTTGGAATGGACATCTCAACGGACGATTGGCCCCGGACGGCGCCTATCTCCTCGGGGTACTAGAGACGGATGCAGCAGGGAACCGTGGAAGTACACCGGCGCGCTTATCCCCCGTCGCTGGTCCTCCCCGTGGGCGACCTGGCGTAACGATCCGTCATTTAGGTGTGACTCAGCCGCAGGTGCCCGTCAGTCCCGGAGGGTCACTTCGAGTCGGGATTGACGCGCGCGGTCGGCCGTGGACTTGGTCTCTGGCCCCAGCACTTGGAGGAAAAGTCATAGCCAAGGGCAAGGGGCGCGGGCCGGTTGCTCGGCTCAGGGTTCCAAGCAAGGCCCGTGGACTGCTCACACTTGCCGTGGCAAGCAAGCCCTACCGGGTGGAGGTTCCTGTGTCGGTGGACACAGGAACGCGGCCCCTGCTTGTTGTTCTGCCTTCGATCAGATGGCAGGCCCTAGCGCCAGTTGATGGCACGGGCGACGGGTTGCCAGATTGGCTCGAGCTTGGACGGCCAGTCGGCCTGGGTCGGCTGCTGCCACAGTTGCCTAATGGCCTCAGCGGTCAGGTCACACCGCTGTTGCGGGTTCTGGCGGCGACGGGCTTGGGCTACGACGTCACCACAGACGTCGCTTTGGCCAAGGGCTTGGGCCCTCTACTTGAGGGTCATCGGGGGGTAGTTCTTGCCGGGGAGGAAACTTGGCTTACAGCGGCCGGCCTCAGACGTCTGAGCGCTCGCGTTCGGGGCGGTGGGAATCTGCTGGACTTGGGTGTTGACGGCCTCCGACGGACGGTTGAGATCAAGAACAACGTCGTTTCAACTCCGAGCCAACCAGCGAATGCAAACGCTCTTGGCGCCATTCGGACCAGAGCGTCAGCGTCCGCCGATTACTTGTTGGGGTGGAAGGACGACATTGGTTTGTTCAGAACAATCGGTGGGCGAGTCTTCGCCCCAGTTGGATGGAGCGGTGTCAGCCGGCTTGTTGGACCCGCGACGCTACTGTCGGCCGCTGGACCTGAGTCTGGGGTTACTGGGATAGCTGCTTGGCATCTTGGCAAGGGCGTTGTGATCCGCCCGGGGATTAGTGGGATTGCCGCGCTTGCGGGTCAGGGACCGACGGCGCTCGCGTTCCTTAGCCGGGCCCTCCAGATAACCGCAGGGCATTGACAGTCCGTCAGGCAACAGTCGCGCCTTCCCGACGCAGCCTGGGGACTTTGATCACCCGACAATTGCGGATTGCGCTCACAACTGACACTATTGGCCGACGATGAGCACGCCTACAGGCTCCAGATCACTCCTCCAACGGCTGACGCGCGCCCCAGAGATCCACGCCGGTCGGTTCCCCTACATGGACTCGCTGCGAGCCCTTGCCGCTTTCAGCATCGTGGTCTTCCACTTTGCCGGCTACGCGCAATTGCCACCAGAGATGGACTGGCTGCGCCCACTCCAGGTCCGCCTCGGCGCCGGCGTACTGGTGTTCTTCGTGATCTCCGGGTTCTTGATCTATCGGCCGTTTGCTCGTGCCAATCTGGAAGGAGGCTCGCGTCCCGAGACAGCGGGCTACGCGAAGCGCCGATTCTTGAGGATCGTCCCCGCCTACTTCCTTGCCCTCACGGTCACAGCGGCCCTTGCTGGTAAGTCAGATGTCTTTGGCCCCAACGGTTTCCTGTACTACGGTTTTGCACAGATCTACAGTCCTGGCCTTGAGCTCCGGGGCCTGTCTGTCGCATGGTCACTGTGCATTGAGGCCACGCTCTATGCCTTCCTGCCCATCTGGGCGCTCTTTGTAGGTCTGATTCCAGCGCGTACGGCCAGTGATCGTCGTCGCCGGGAGTTGTCAATGCTTGTCCTCCTAGTTGCGCTGGGAGTAATCACCCGGATCATCCTGAGTAACACGCAGGGAAGGGTTGGGGCAGTTTCGATCCTCGCCTACCTAGACATCTTTGCGCTCGGCATGCTGCTGGCCTACCTTTCAGTGGCTTGGGAAGGTCGCATGCTTCCGTCCTGGATGAGTTGGGTGAATGAGTACCCGGGCATCGCGTGGGCACTCGCTGCTCTTTGCATCTGGGCCATGGCAACGCAGACAGGGCCCAACCGCTCCGCTTTCCAGCACGCAATGACCAGCGACCTTTGGGCCCGCCACGCACTCTCTGCGGCGGTAGGAGTCCTGCTAGTGATCCCGCTCGCTTTCGGCGATCAGACAAAGGGCACGCTTCGAAGGGTTCTTTCCCATTCATGGTTCCTTTGGGCTGGCATCGTTTCTTACGGGGTCTACCTCTTCCATCCAATTGTGCTCAAGAAGCTCAAGGACGCCGGCGCTTTCCCAACCCACCCCAACATTCTGGAGTGGTGGGGAATGCTCTTGCTGGTAGCAGCGATAACCGCTGGAGTAGCCGCAATCTCATGGCATTTCCTCGAGAGGCCCTTGATCAACCTCAAGGCCACGCCGCTGCTCTCCAAGAGCCGGCCAGCACTTCCTCGGAACGCTCAGATAGCAATCGGAATTGGAGGACTAGCAATGATCGCAACAGGCATGTTTGGAACCGATTATGTGTTCATCGACTTTGTGCTTGTCGCCTCGGGCGCCGTGCTCGCAGCAGCAGCACTGATCCCCACTAGCCGGCCACGCCCGGCAATCGGACTGCTTGCAGGCATTGGAGCGGTTGCCGCAGTTTTCGCGATCATCCCGGGCATCCTCACCATGAGTGCTCCGGCCCCCGCCAAAGCCAGCACATCGGCCTTCCCTCAGCGCGAGTACCTCTCAGGCACCGTCGGAAACGGGCGCATCCAACTATTCCTGAATGGGAAGGTCGTAGCG
>JBAXCW010000059.1:0-6145 GCA_037141275.1 Actinomycetes bacterium | reverse complement strand
GAGATTCCCGACGGATGGCCCGACAGCTGAGCATCGCTATCATCAGCGCCTGATACATGCGGGATCGTCTAACGGCAAGACGTCCGGTTCTGGTCCGGGTAATCGGGGTTCGAATCCCTGTCCCGCAGCTTCTTACTTGGACAGCGGCCCTGCGTGGTCCATCCAGTCCCTATGAAGAGCGCTGAAATGTCCCCCAGCGGCAATCAGATCGTCATGGCTGCCGCTCTCAACGACACGTCCATGCTCGAGGACCACGATCATGTCCGCGGTCCTAATTGTTGAGAGCCGGTGAGCAATGATCACAGCGGTACGGCCAACTAGCAGCTTCTCGAGGGCCTCCTCGATGCGTTCCTCCGTATGAACATCAACGTTCGCCGTAGCCTCATCAAGTACCAGGATTCGGGGGTCGGATACCAGCGCCCGAGCGAATGCAACAAGTTGACGTTGCCCAGAAGAGAGCTGGACACCTCGTTCACCGACCGGTGCATCCCAGCCTTCGTTGAATGACTGGACGACTGTGTCTAGGCCGACCAATGTGCCCGCTTCAACGATCTGCTCACGGGTGGCTCCTTGCAGGCCAAATCCGATGTTGTCAGCAAGGGTTCCGCTGAACAGGAAGGGCTCCTGCGGGACGATTCCCATCTGGGAGCGGAGCGACCGCGCTGTGACCTCGCGCAGGTCGTGACCATCAACAAGCATTCTGCCTTCGGTTGGGTCGTGGAATCGCGCGACAAGCTTCGCCAAGGTGCTCTTGCCTGCTCCAGTCTCGCCTACAAGCGCAACGCTGGTTCCGGCCGGAACCTCAAAAGTAATTCCGTTCAGAGCTAGCGGGCCGTCAGGACCGGCGTATCCGAACTTGATCTGGTCAAAGGTGAGCCGCCCCTCAATGTGTGGCAGATCAACGGCCGCGGGTTGGTCGACGATGTCGGCTTCGGTGTCAAGCAGCTCGAAGATCTTGTCAAGGGCTGCCATGCCGGACTGATAGGTCGTGTACAGCTGACTCAGTTGCGAGATGGGGTCGAAGAAGTTGTTGAGCGCAGCTACGAAGGCGAAGACGACACCTACTGTGAGCCGCCCTGAGACCGCCGCAGCTCCTCCCACTAGCAGGATGCCGGCGGTCACTGCTGCGCTCAGCATTTCGACGGCAGGGAAGTAGCTGGCGTTTAGATAGACGGTCTTCATGTTCTCGCCGCGGTTGGCTTCATTGAGCTGCGCAAACTCGGTCATGTGGCGTGGCTCCTGGCCAAATGACCTAACAACCCTGATCCCCGAGAGCGTTTCCTGAAGATAGGAAGTGATCGCCGCGATCCGCTCGCGGGTGCGTCTGTAGATGTCCGCTGAGGCGATCCGATACAGAAGACCTCCAATCCAGAGAATCGGAACCACCGCAAATGTTGCAAGTGCTAGCTGGGTGTCCAGGTACAGGAGCACTGCTGCCGTCCCAAACAGGGTCAGTGTGCCTTGGAAAAGAGAGACAATGCCATCGCTCACAAGGGAGTCCAGTGCTTCAACGTCATTTGTGAGCCGGGAGATGATCACCCCTGAACGGTTCTTGGAGTAGAACTCAACCGAGAGTGTCTGGAGATGCTGGAACAGCTCCATTCGAAGGTCAGCAAGAGCGCGCTGACCAACCCAACCGGTGAGCCAAGTCTGAGCTGATGTAGCGAGGAGATAGACGACCGCGCTTGCTACGAAAAGGGCGACTGTCTGATCGAGAGCACCCACATCCTTTGGTGTGATTCCCTTGTCGATTGCCATCTTGGCGAGTGGGGCTGGGGCGATAGCCGCAGCCGTCGCAGCAAACAGAGTGAGGAACATCAGGGCGACACGACCGCGGTAGGGCCGCAAGAGTCGGATCAGTCCCCTCAGCTTTCTTCCGCGGTCACCGGTCCCCCTCATTCGACGTCGAATGTCGGCGGAACGGCTAAGTACGGGTGTTTCTGCTGCGGTCATAGTCCACCCGCTTCGGACTCAACCGGCTTCCGGTTGAGGAAGACATTGTCGGGAAGTCCCTTTTCAACAATCCGTCGGTAGAGATCGGACCGTTCCAGTAGGTCCGAATGCGTCCCATGGTCGATCAGCTGTCCTGCGTCAAGGACGGCTATCTCATCAGCGAGGGCAATCGTTGAGAGTCGGTGGGCGACGATCAGGGTGGTTCGTCCTTCCATCACCGACTGGAGTGCTCGCTTGATCTCCCTCTCGGTGGTTGCGTCCACTGAGGAAGTTGCGTCGTCGAGAATCAGAACCCGTGGGTCCGCGACGATTGCTCTCGCGATTGCGATCCGTTGCCGTTGACCGCCGGAGAGGGTCAGTCCACGCTCGCCTATGCGCGTGTCGTAGCCGTCAGGGAGGGAGTTAATGAACCCTGCGGCCTGAGCCTGCTCTGCTGCACGGATGACGGTCTCGCGGCTCGCGCTGGGCTGACCGTAAGCGATGTTGTCGTGGACGCTTGCGGAGAACAGGAATGGATCGTCACCAACTATCGCAACCGACTGCCTTAGAGACGGAAGGTCCAATGTGCGGACGTCAGCGCCATCTAGGCGCACTGTTCCGGCTTGCGGGTCATAGAGGCGGGGAACCAAAGACGCGAGGCTGCTCTTCCCCGAGCCGCTTGGTCCCACGATTGCCACTGTCCGACCCGCATCGACCGTGAGGTTGATCTCCGACAGGGCGGGCCTGTTGGAGCCGGAGTACGAGAGCGAAACCGCCTCGAACTCGATGCGTCCGCCGCCTGGAGGGGGAGGTGGGGCACCTTCGGGCGAGGTCAGCGCTGGTTCTCTGTCAAGAATCTCAAAGATTCGGGCCCCGGACGCGGTTGCGCGCTGAGCCATTCCCAACATGATGCCGAGTGTCCTCATCGGCCCAATCAGCATTAGGAGATAGGCGTAGAAAGCAACGAAGGCACCGATCGTGAGTCGCCCTGCGATGACGTCGCGTCCCCCGATCAGCAGGATTGCCGCCAGCCCCATGTTGGGGAGGAAGGCAATCAGAGGGTTGAACATTGCTTGGAGTTTTGTGGCAAACATTGCTTGCGAGAACACGCGCGTGGTTGCGTGGCGGAAGCGCTCAAGCTGCCTCTCTTCCGCCGCGAAGGCCTTAACGACGCGGACACCCGAGATGTTCTCCTCTGCCTCTGCCGTTAGCTCTGCAATTCGCTGCTGAACCTCCTGAAGGGCAGGCCGTGAACGGCGTCCGTAGGCCCGGGCTACGTAGACAACGATTGGAACTGGGAGCAGAGAGATGGCTGCCAGTTTTGGCTGGAGAATTCCCATTGCAATTGCTGAGAGAAGGATTGTTAGCGCTGACTGAACGACAAAGACCAATCCGTATCCAAGGAAGAAGCGGACAGTGTGGAGATCTACCGTTGCCCGCGACATCAGCTGGCCGGTCTGCTGCCCTTCGAAGAACCCGAGTTCCAGCTTTTGTAGATGGCCATAGAGGCGCTGGCGCAAGTCATATTCGATGCCGAGCGAAACCTTGCCAGCGACGACTCGGCGCGCGACTGAGAGCCCGAGGCGAATCAGTCCTGCCCCAACAACTGCCAGTGCTAGGAGATTTAGTGACTTACCGCCGTCGTGGTTGTTGATCGCGTTGACAGCCTGGCCCGTTAGGAGCGGCAGAGCGACGGTCATTGCCATAGCCCCGAGGGCAAGGAGCAGCGACCAGATCACGGAGCGGCGGTAGGGCCTGAGGAAGCCTAGTAGTCGGATGAAGGTGGTCATGCTGTGCTCGGAGCCACCATAGACGGGGCGTGAGTGGACCGATCGTACGCGGCAGGGGATACTGGGATCAATGTCGACTCCCAACCCATATGGAATCTGCTCTGGCTGCGCTCATCAGCAGCTGATCCGTTCGGGAAGAGGGGGAGAGTTTTCAATGTGTGGGCTTGGAAAGGCAGATCCTGATTGGCCGAAATACCCCCGGATGCCCGTCTTCAGCTGTACGCGCTTCGAGGCTCGGGGCGATCAACCAACGCGGCACGGCCCCCGGTCGTGACGCTCAGTTCTTGATGGGGTCAAGGACCAGATATGCCGTGGCATCCTGACCCTCGATGATCGACATCATGAAGAGGTCTGGCCCAGTCAGGGCGTTGACCGCTGCAGCCTCAGGTGACTTTGCGATTGTGTCAACACTGGGTGTTTGAGCGGGGATTGTCGCGTTAAGGGGATTGGCGAGTGCGGTCTTGACCGAATCACGAGTGATCAGCATTGCGGTGCCCTGATTACCGGCAACCCTTGTCGTCCCACTTGAGTCCTTTACCTGTCGCTCTCCGGGGCGCGGAGGCATTAGGACGGCCACGTGATCAACGCTGCTATCTGACTTGAATGTGTAGAGCGCTAGTTCGAGCGCCTCACGTCGCAGAAGAAGCATCCGCTGCGGGGAGGCCTTGCCTGCTGCGATCGCGCAGTGTGCCCCCAATCCGCACATTGTGTACAGGATCCCGGTTCCGCTGACGAGCTTGATGTCTCCTGTGCCCCCGGTGTTCCTCAGCGCGATTCGGACAGGAAGGTCCGCGACCTTGACCTCACCACCGGTCACTGAGACAAGCTGTTGCCCATTGCTGCCCTTGTAGGAGGGGGCAACATGGTTGGCTATCTCCTGTGCCCCGGCGGTCCCGGACTTACTCGGCGACCAATCGGACCATGCAGTGTCGGACCCGGAGTGGACCTTCGAGGCGGCGAGGCCTCCAGCGAGCAGGAGCGCAACGCCTCCAATAATGCAGAGGACCACAACGATGCTGCGGAACCGGGGTGATGAAGGATGGTTCCCGGTGCCCTCTGGGGTCGTGCTTGGGTTGACAAGGATTCCGTCAACAGTGCTTGCCTCAGGCCCCGAAGGCGCAACCGGCGTGTCTAGATCTTCGGCCATGTCTCCTCCTTCCGGAGGTCGATGATTGGTTCCTGGAGCCCAACGGAATCGAGCAGCTCGACAACCTCGTCGCCGTGCAACTCGCGCCGTTCTATCAGCGTGTCGGCAATCTGCTCAACGGCGTCTTTGTTCTGGGTCACGAGAGCGAACGCGGTGACGAATGACTGACCAAGGAGTCGTGCTACGGCAGTCTTCTTACCCGGGTCTCCAAGAACAGAAGCGATCGGATCTGGGGCCATCGCGCTACCCGTTGCCGCCCGGTTCATGATCTGCATTCCAATTCGTTCAAAACGTGCGGCGATTAGGTCACGTTCCTCTGCGGACTCAGCGACGGACAGGACTGTGGCGCTCTCAGCCAGCTCAATCTGACCGGCGCCCATTGCCCACGTGCCGACCATCATCGAAGCGAGCCGGGTTGCAGAGGCGACATCTCCTCCGACTCCCGTCGAGTTCTCCCCATAGAAGACCTCTTCGGCCGCCATCGCCCCAAGAGTCCAGATCAGCCGGGCAACCTGCTCGCTCCTCCAGGAGCTGAAGCGTTCCTCTTCCTCAATCGCTTGGTGGTGGCCAAGAGAGCCGGCACGCATGCGGATCGAGAGGCGGGTTGAGAGGACACCTTTCATGAAGACATGGCCAGCGGCGGCATGCCCGGCTTCATGAATGGCAACCGCGCGAGTTTCGGCTGGCACGTAGGTGACGCCCACGGCCGTTCCGGTTTCGACGGTTGTCATCGCTTCCACGATGTCTCTCCATGCGAAACGGCTCCGACCATCAGAGTGCGCGTAGGTCAGTCCCATTGAGCAGACCTGTTCGATCATCGAGGGGGAGTAGCCGTTAGTGATGCGGGCGAGCTCATCACGCCGCTTCTCGGTATCGAGTTCATCCTCGTGTGCAACCTTCGCTAGGTAGAGGTCGAAGATGTCCTTGCGATCGTCCTTGGTAGGTGTCCTGAACCAAATGTGTCGCCCCATCCGACCAGGCCTTGTGAGAGCCGGGTCGAGGGCGTCAAGGGGCGCATTTGTTGCCCCGATGAAGAAGATCTGTTCTCCTCTCGGCTTCGGCGGTTTGACACGGAGTCGGATTGGTCCGATTCTCTGGGGGATCACATAGAGAGCGTCGAGCAGGTTGTTGACTCTGTTAGCGACGAACTTCTTCATGAAGGGTGGGTCGTCAACGCCGTCCATCTGAATTAGGAGCTGGTTGAGGGCCATCCCGCCGCCGCCCATTCCCATTCCACCCATGAACCCGTTGATGCGGTTGCGGGCACCAGCGAGCA
>JBAXCW010000058.1:0-6164 GCA_037141275.1 Actinomycetes bacterium | reverse complement strand
CAATTATTGATGGTGCCGGCCCTGACCACAATGTGATCCGCGAAGAGCTGTTTGGCCCTGTTCTGGCAATCACCCGGGCGGCTGACCTTGCCGAGGCGCTTGAGTTGGTCAACGCATCCCGCTACGGCAACGCATCTGTGATCTTCACAACATCAGGCAAGGCCGCTCGCGACTACCGCTACGGCGTTGAGGCAGGCATGGTTGGCGTCAATGTTGGTGTGGCAGCGCCGGTTGCCTGGTTCCCATTTTCTGGCTGGAAGGACTCCATCGACGGAGACCTTCATGCCAACGGCAGTGATGCTGTGCGGTTCTACACGCGCAGCAAAGTAGTTACTAGCCGCTGGTAGGCAGGGCTCTCCCGAGCATCACGCCGGTTGGAGGGTTCGTATTTGCTTCGGCGGGGGCAAATATGTATTCTGCTGGATTGTTACACCTAGACGCTCGAAAGGACCCCATGTCGTCCAGCACCACCTCTTTCCGTTCCCGGTCAACCTCTCGCCTTGGCCTGCTTGGCCTTGCGACACTGATCGCTTGCGTGGTACTTCCGGTCGCATCGGCCTCTGCGACCCCGCAATACAGCTGGTTCACAAACCAGCCGGCTAAGGGACGTGAAGCCGCCGGAGCATTGGTCCTTCCAAACGACAAGGTCCTAGTTGCCGGCGGAACCAACTCCACCTACACGACTTCACCTGGTTGGACCAACACCACTTACACGATCTATGACAACTTTGGAGCTGGTTCTTGGACAGCTGAGAAGAGCTTTGGGACTACATCCCGTCCAGGACAGGTTTCAGCGCAGGGGAAGATCTGGATGTTCAACCTTGCCAACGGCAAGGCTCTGATGGTTGGCGGCAACAGCGGTACACAGACCTCACAGGTCTACAACCCGACTGCTGACACGTGGTCCGCTCCAGTTACCGCTACTGATTCGGGCACATCTCCAGTCTGCGCGCAGAGCGGCGACAAGACAGTTGCCTGCTACAACCCAAGCGGCAAGATCACCGTCTATTCAGAGGCAACAGATTCTTGGGCCAGCAAGTCGGCCACCTACCTCTGGGCTGCGCCTCAGTTCGTTGGCCTTGACGGCGACAGGTTCCTCAAGAGTGGTGGGTACACGGCTGAGGGGAACGTGACCAAGATTTATGACGTCAGCGCTGACACGTGGACAACCTCGGGTAACACCGTTGACACCTTGCGTTAGCAGGGCGCGGCGCTCCGCCTAGCTGATGGCAGGGTGCTGGTAGCCGGGGGTAACAATGGCGGTAGCTCAAGCACCAGCGAGATATGGGATCCAGCAACTGGAACATGGACCGGTCTGGGCTACTGGACAGGCGATCCAAGTACAGCGGGGTCTGTCGGCTATCCAGCCCAGCTCGTGCAGGATTCAACCGGACTCGTTCACATGATGGACGGAATAGGCACATACTCAGCGGTCTTCGATCCGTCGACCAACCTCTGGATTCCCGGCGAGTACGACGGCAGCGGCCCTTGGCTGCGAGTCGGCGGTTACCCAGCACCGGCCTGGATTCCCGGCCAGTACGCCAATATGCGCATCCTTTCCGATGACACTCTGATGTGGATCGGGGGCGGTACGGCTAACAGCTTCGCGGGTGCGCTTACCAAGAGCGCAATCCTTGGCAATGGCCCTGCTTCTCCGGTCCTTACCGGGGCTCCAGCAGCGACGACCAATGTCACTACCGCCAATATCTCCTACACCGGCGTTGATGGTGGAGTGTTCACATGCTCCGTGGATAACGGGGCTTACTCGGCCTGCAGCAGCCCTTACAGCACCACTGGCCTTACGGACGGCACGCACAGTCTGAGGGTCAGGGTCAGCTCCGGTGGACTTACATCGATCGCAAGTAACGCGGTGTGGACAATTGACAACACGGCACCCGCTGCACCAACGCTTGGTGGTACGCCGACAAGCCCAAGCTCGCTCGCGACCGCATCAATCACGATTACTGGTCCCGAGACAGGCGTCACCTATCTCTGCTCGCTTGACGATGTCACTTACACCGCTTGCACCAGCCCGAAGGCCTTCAGCGGCCTGACCGACGGCGTGAAGACGCTCTATGTCAAGGCCAAGGATGCCGGTGGAAATATCGGAGTAGCCGCGAGTACTACTTGGACAGTCGACAGAACCGCTCCGGCGGCACCGACGATCACAGGCGCCCCAACTGGGCGAACCAACGTGAACTCTGCAGCCCTCACGTTTAGTGCTGAGGCTGGCGCGACATTCCAGTGCTCAATTAACAGTGGTGCCTACTCGGCATGCACAACCCCGTATTCCAGAACTGGAATTACAGACGGCAGCTTTACTATTGCCGTCCAAGCTAAGGACGCCGCAGGAAATGTCAGCACGGCTACGACCAAGAATTGGACTGTCGACACTGTGGCTCCAGCGGCACCTTCGATCACGAGTGGTCCGTCGGGCACAGTCAGTCGCACGACGGCCTCCATCGCCTTCACAGGTGAGGCGAGTGCGACGTTCACCTGTTCGGTGGACGGCGGCGCGTACACCAGCTGTTCAAGCCCATTAGCGCTCAGCGACCTTGCCGTTGGTTCTCACACTGTCGGGATTAGGGCAACTGATCTGGCCGGCAACACTGGCCCAGCTGTTACCCGGAACTGGACGATTGACTCGAGCGCGCCAGCACCCACAATCACCTCTGCACCAGCAGCGAAGGTGCGAGTAGCAACCGCTTCGATTGCCTTCACCGGACTCACCGATGGGACGTTCCAGTGCTCGCTTGACGAAGCTTCGTGGACGGCATGCACTAGCCCTAAGACGCTTTCGGGGATTGCCGACGGGGATCACTCGTTCGCGGTCCGCGTCACTGATGCAATGGGACAGGTCAGCTCCTCGGCAACCGCCAGCTGGAGTGTCAAGACAACCCTCCCTGCTGCACCGAGCATTGCCGGGACTCCAGCCAGCCTGACACGGCTGAAGTCGGCGTCGCTGACGGTCACAGCAATCGAAGCTGGGGACACCCTGAGCTGCTCGGTCGATGGAGGCTCATACGGCGCCTGCTCGGCACCGATCACCATGTCAGCCCTCGCCGAGGGAACGCACACGGTTTCTGCCCGGGAGACTGACAGTTTCGGCAATGTCAGCTTGGTAACCACGGTTTCGTGGACCGTTGATACTGTCGGGCCAAGTAGCCCGACGATCACCGGTGCTCCGGCCAACAACACAAGCTCAACGTCCGCAACACTCAACTTCACGGGTGAGGCGAACGGAAGCTTTGAGTGCAAGGTGAATGAGGACGACTGGGCACCGTGCACTACCCCGCTTGAGCTGACGGGTCTGCTCGACGGACCGCAGACGGTCTTGGTCCGCCAGACGGACGGGGCTGGAAACCTCGGTCTAGAGGGTCAAGTTTCGTGGACGATTGGCACCACAGCACCGACCCCACCTGCCGGGGCGGCTGGCCTCAGGATCAGTGGATCTGGGTCATTCCTCGTCGGCGGCCATCTCGTCTTCAATGGGTCGCGTATGGAGGTCAACACAGTTTGGCCTGCTGGTGCCAAGACGGAAACACTCTCCAACGCTGCCGACTTCTCCAACGCGAGGACGGTTACTGTTGGACAAACGGTCAATTGGCAGTACGCCCGTGCGTTCCCGAATACAGCCGGAACCGGGACGCTCTATGTCAAGTTCGCAGGTGACCGCCGTGTCAATCCAAATCAGGTGTACACGAACGAGGTCAACTGGGACCGGGTTCGCCCTTGGCTGAGTCTTGCCGCCAGGAAGCGCTCCTTGGGATTCGGCGCCAATTCTTGGAAGGTCCGTCTGATCGGCCGCGATTCAGGGACGGGCGTCGGACTCTCTCAATTCTGGATGCAGAGGACGGGTATGCCGACTCTTGAACCGATTGGTGTTGGTCCTGGCTTTGTGGCCGCGTATGGCTCGATCGTGACAGTGCCAGGCGACTACCAGCCGATCTGGACTCGCGTTCGCGATCGGGTTGGTAACTGGTCGCACTGGTACCTGATCAGGTAGCCACGTAACCAAGCAAGTCAGATTTGAGCTGAGCGCTGAGCGTCAGGTCCTCCAAGCGCGGAGGGTCTGGCGCTCAGCTCTTGGGTGACCAGCTGACGATGGCCGCGAAGGCCTCTTCCCAGACTCGCGTGAGGCGCTGCTTGCTGAAGTAGTCGGGGTGGGCTGCTGCCCCGAGCAGCAGGCCATCGGTCACTGACCAGAGGATCGTGAGGATGTCTTCAGCGTCGCGGGCGGGATCGATTTCACCAGCCTTCTGAGCTGCCTTGACAATGTCGACCCAACGGCGTGCGCCATCACCACTCACAACGGAGACGGCTTGGTTGAGGTCCGGCTGGTCAATGCTGTGGAAGAACATCTCCAGGTAGACACGCAGGTACGGGATGTCAGCTGGGTTGGTGGGTATCCACTGGTCGCAACCAGCCTTCAGCACAGCGACGGGGCTGTCGCCGGGCTTGACTTCGACAGTGACACCCGATCCAAGCTTCTCCCAAGCCTGCTCGCTGATTGCCTGCAGCATCTTTGCCCTAGAGCCGAACTCGTAGGTGAACGGGGCCGTTGTTGTCCCCGCCTCCTTGGCCAGTGTGCGGAACGTGCAGCCGGTCAACCCGCGTTCATTTATGACGTCGATCGCAATGTTGATTAGCGCTTCTCGTCCCAGCTGTTTGAGTCGCGGCAATTCGGTACCTCAATTAGAGAGCGTTGGAATATTCCAACGGGTACAAGAAGAAGTTATAGGACGGCGGGAAGTAGAGTCCCCCGGGTGCCAACCCCGATCGCGCCAGATGACATTGTCCTAACTCACGCCGAGGGCGCGGCTAACGACCGTGAGCCTCTCGTTGTCCTTGAGCCGCTGGCTGACTTCCTTGACGCCAACGCGTTTGCCCTCGGGACTGGGCTGCCTAGCCTTGAGCCCGTAGGCGACGGACATTCCAACATCACCTACCTGCTCAAGCGGGGCGACCGTACTGCTGTTCTGCGCCGTCCTCCTCGGGGACCGCTGCCGCCGACGGCCCACAATGTGCTGCGAGAGGCCAGGCTGCTCTCCGCCCTTGAGGGGACGAACGCCAGAACACCCAAGGTATTTGCTGCCTGCGGCGACCATGCGGTGATCGGCGCTGATTTCTACGTGATGGAGTGTGTTGACGGGGATGTAATTGTCGACTCAGTCCCCGAGGGGCTCAACACGCCAGAGGAGCATCGCCGCATTGGTGACGAACTTGTTGACGCCCTTGTGGAGGTACACGCCGTGGATTGGGAAGCTGCCGGCCTTGAGGGCTTTGGCAAGCCAACCGGCTACCTTGATCGCCAAGTCAGCCGCTTCCTCGGGCTTTGGGATCACAACAAAACGCGTGAGATTGCTGCCGTAGAGCAGGTTGGTCAGTGGTTGAGGGAGAACCTTCCTGAGTCTGGGCCCGCAACGATTGTCCACGGGGACTACCGGCTCGGAAACACGATGTACGCCCACGGCGCACCGGCTCGCCTGGTTTCAATATTTGACTGGGAGATGGCGACAATCGGTGACCCCCTCGCTGACGTCGGCTACCTCTGCACACTCTGGAGTGACCGGGCTGACCCGGACCGCGGAATGTTTGAACTCGGCGCAGTTACCCGCAACGAGGGATTTGCCACGCGTGCGGAGCTCGTCGCACGCTATGAGGAGAAGAGTGGCCGGTCTATGCACAACCTCAACTGGTACACAGCGCTCGCGATCTGGAAGGCCGTCGTGTTCATGGAAGGTAACTACAAGCGGGCCAGCTCAGGCGCGAGCGATGATGAGTTCCTAAAAGGCTTTGGCGATGGCGTAGTCCAGCTGGCACAGCGAGCGTTGGATATCTCCGAGGGTGCCAGTGTCTGAGCTGAAAACAGCACTGTTGGTTGACTGGGGCGGGGTCATGACGACCGACCTGTTCGCCTCGTTCCGCGCCTTCTGTGAGGAGAACGATGTTGATGCCGAAGCAATCGGCACGGCCTTCAGGACTGACCCTGAGGCCCAGTCGCTCCTCTTTGACCTTGAGCGGGGGCTGATCGACGAATCTGAGTTTGAGCCCCACTTCGCCCAGCTGATCGGCGTTGAGCCAGAGGGACTGATTGACGGCCTGTTCGGGCTGGTCGGCCCAGACGACGCGATGATTGACGCGGTCCGCAAAGTGCACGACAG
>JBAXCW010000057.1:0-6185 GCA_037141275.1 Actinomycetes bacterium | reverse complement strand
CTTTGCGGGTGTGCCGATTGCGATCAAGGACAACAAGGCGGTTGCGGGCATGCCGTTGAACTTCAGCGCCAATCTGATGGGCGACTTTGTGGCCCCCTCAGACTCAGCCCTCGTAACCAAGTTCCGCGATGCCGGATTCATCATCGTTGGCAAGACCAAACTTCCAGAGTTCGGCTTGATGCCAGTCACAGACCCAACCCGTGGCGGCCCAGCCCGTAACCCGTGGGACCTGACTCGCACGCCAGGTGGCTCATCTGGTGGCTCCGCAGCAGCGGTTGCCTCGGGCATGGTGCCAATTGCGCACGCAAACGACGGTGGTGGCTCAACCCGGATCCCAGCAGCGTGTTGCGGCCTAGTTGGCCTTAAGGCGCAGCGTGGCCGTGTTTCCGTCGCCCCAGAGCTTGGTGACTCCTTCCTGATTGCAGACGGAGTCCTGACCCGCACAACAGCAGAGTCAGCTGCAGTGCTCGACATTCTCGAGGGCTACGTCACCGGTGATGCGACTTGGGCGACCCCACCAACCGAGGCTTACGCCAAGGCCGCCGCGCGCGAACCGGGCACGCTGCGGATCGGCTGGACCACCGAGCCGCCGATTGACGCGCCCGTTGATGCTGAGGCAGCCGCCGCGGTTGAACGCACTGCCAAGCTGCTTGAGGACATGGGCCACCGGGTTGAGATCGCCGAGCCCGCATGGAAGAACGACATGCTCGTTCCACTGTTCAGCGCCGCGTTTGGACCTGCCGTGGCAACACAGGTGATCTTCGCTCAGATGATCGCCCAGAGGGAAGCCACTGCGGACGACATGGAGCCAATGTCATGGATGGTCTGGCAGCAGGCCCAAGGGCTCTCAGCTCCGATGTACCTTGCGGCGATGACCCAGCTGAACGCGTTCTGCCGCGAATTCATGGGCTTCTTTGACGAGTACGACCTGCTCCTCACACCTGGTCTTGCGGAGCGCCCAGTGAAGATTGGCGAGATCGACCCTCGTAGCGACGATCCAGAAGCAATGTTCGTGCGCGGAGGCCAGTTCACGCCATTTACAGCCGCAGCCAATGTCACCGGTCAGCCAGCGATCAGCGTCCCAATCGAGCAGCGTGAGGACGGGCTTCCGCTCGCAGTTCAGCTGATGGCCGGCCCTGAGCGCGAGGACCTTCTGCTCCAAGTGGCAGCCCAGCTTGAACAGGCGAGCCCATGGGCAGCACGCAGGGCGCCGAACAGCTGAACGCTTTGAGTAGGATTGGCAAGGACTTCACGCCACAGTTGGCGAAGAAACAACAAACCGCCCTCGAAACACAAGGAACTGAGAACGCAAAATGGCTTATGTAATCGCCGAACCGTGCCTTGACACCAAAGACAACTCCTGTGTGGAGGTCTGCCCCGTCGACTGCATCCACCCGACTCCTGACGAGCCGGACTACGACACCGTCAAGCAACTTTACATCGACCCAGAAGAGTGCATTGACTGCGACGCGTGCGTCGAAGCTTGCCCCGTGGACGCGTGCTTTGCCGAAGATCAGTTGCCAGCCGAGTGGTCCGCGTTCACGCAGACCAACGCTGACTACTTCGCCAGCCGCGGCTAACTAAGCCATTGGCAGCGACATACCGGAGGCCTTTGGCGGCTCCGGTGGCGCTGCGGGTACATCGTCAAGCATTGGCAGTGGTGCGACTGGCGCGATCGCGATCAGTCCACGGGCGATCTGCCTGATCGCCTGACTGGCAGGATCGTCCGGGTTGGCAAGCACGAGTGGGGTGCCAGCATCGGAGTTCTCACGCAGCGGCATTGTCAGTGGCACGCGGCCAAGCAGTGGGACATCAAGCTCATCTGCGAGCACGCGTCCACCTCCTTCGCCGAAGATCTCGTACCGCTCACCATCGGGGGTAACGAAGCCGGCCATGTTCTCGATCACTCCTGCGATCTCAAGGTTGAACTTCTCTGCCATGTCAGCCGAGCGACGGGCAACCTTCTGGGCAACAGGCTGTGGCGTTGTGACCAGAACAAACTGAGAGTCCGGGAGCAGCTGGGCCAAGGTCATTGACACATCACCCGTGCCTGGTGGGAGGTCAACGAGCAGATCGTCAAGCTCGCCCCAAGCGACATCTTCAAGGAACTGGGTGAGCGCCTTGTGAAGCATCGGCCCGCGCCAGACGACTGCGGCGTCCTCCTCAAGGAAGAACCCAATCGACATGACCTTCACATCGTGAGCCTCGTGCGGAAGAATCTTGCGCTGCCCATTGACATCTGGACGGGCAGAGCCAAGTCCGAACATGCGCGGCTGTGAGTAGCCCCAGACGTCAGCGTCAAGGACGCCGACACGGCGGCCTTCTGAAGCAAGTGCGGCTGCGAGGTTGGCGGTCAGCGTGCTCTTGCCAACACCACCCTTGCCCGAGGCAATACAAATGACGCGCCCAACTTGGGCCAAGGCACCCTCTGGGAGCCCTGCGCGGCCAAGCTTCTTCTGCAGGCCGGCCTTCTCCTGGTCGGAGAGAACGTCAAAGGAGATATTGACCGCTGTAATCCCGGGCAGTGCGCCGACGTGTTCGCGGACAGTGTTCTCAAAGTGACCACGAATTGGGCAGCCAGGAGTCGTGAGCGAAACGGTTACGTCTACGACGCCGTTGGGGTGTACTAGCGCCTCGCGGACCATTCCTAGCTCGACGATGTCCTTACGCAGCTCTGGGTCAATGACCTTGGAGAGGGCTTCGGTTACCTGCTCATCTGTGGGAAGTGATTTGTTTTCGCTCATGGTGTCCTGTGTGCAGTGTGGCAGAAAGAGAATCGACGGCCGGCTCGAAAGCCAGACCGCCGATTCAGGGGAGGAGAGATACTGCTACCCGCCAGCGGAGATATGAGGCTGGCGAATACTTGAGTCGGGGTCGGTGCTCTCCGGCACCGTCCGACTGTGCAATTGGTTGCCGTTAGGCAGAGAGCCTCTCGCTTGCGCGACGTACGGCTTCCGTTCCAGCATTAACGCCAGTCTGGACTGCCTGCTCTACCTGAGTCTGCAGGAACCCTGTGGAGTTCGCAAGGTCAATCTGGGTGATTGCGTCACGGACTGACTCCATGCGGGCTGCTGCGTGCTTGGCTTCACGCTCGACGCGAGTGCGTTCCGTGCGTACACGCTTTTCAGCGGTGCGACGGCGAGCCTTCAGCTCACGCTCAACGCGGGTGCGTGTCTTCTTGACACGGCGCTCTGCCTGCTTGCGGACCTTTTCACCACGGCGCTCGAAACGCTTGAGCTGCTTTTCAGCGGCCTCGGCTGTTCCATAACGGGCCTGGAGGTCCTCAACTGTTCCGGCGACCGCGTCGCGAGCCTCGAGGGCTGCGCCGACTGGCACGACTACTGCGCGCTCTGCGGCTTCACGGACGCGCTCTACGCGGCTCAGGGGGGTTGGGGTTGCGGCCTTCGGCGTTGCCTTGGCTCGGGTTGAAGTCTTTCGCTTTGCTGCCGTGGTCTTGGCTGCGGTTGCGCGCTTCTTTGTGGGGGTTGTTGTGGCCATCACGCTGCTCCTTGTTTGTAGAACTGATCTTGTTAGTTCTAAGGTTGTTCCTCAAGATAGCACCGAACGCTCGTTCGTACGAGCAAAGCAAGCTTGTGTGACTAGATTCACACAGAGCGGGTTTGGCGGGCAAGCCACTGACCGGGTTCGCTCACCTCAGCGAGTGAAGGTAGAGCGTCCGGTTCGGACCAGACTCGATTCAACCCAACCACACCAACCTCGCGCACAACCGCGTCACAGAACCGCCGGCCCTGCTCGTACTGCCGCATCTTCATCTCCATCCCCATCAGACGGCCAAGCAGCTTCCAGAGCGGCTTCTGCTGCTGTCGCCGCGCGGACATGGAGCTCCGCAGCCGTCCGAGGTTCGGAATCACCTGGGCGCCCGCGGCATCCATCACATGCTCCGCGTGACCTTCAACAACAGACATCACCGCTTGCATCCTCTCCACCAGCCGATGCTGCTGCTCGTTCAACACCAACGCGAGCGGGTCCCGGCCGGCGACTGTCCGCGCAGCCCTGCCCGCAACCGAGCGGCTCGCTGCCGTGACACCGCGACGTGCGCCCGGGAGCTTCTCCTCAAATGAGAGCAGCAGCTCATACGCGAGGCCCCCGATATAAGACCGCAGCCACGGAATCGAACTGAACTGAACCGCATGCGTCATCTCATGAATCGCAACCCAGCGCAGGAAGTCTGGGCCGGCGCTTCCAAAGGACTGCGTAGCCGTTGCGATATTGGGCCCGACGAACAGAAGCCGTGGGGGCGGATCAGCCAACCTTGGAATCAGCGCCAAGTCGTACTGACCCAGAACACGACGCGACATCAACCCGAGGACAGCGCCGGCCTCAAAGGTCACGGCCGCAGCAGCAATCACACCGGCACCATTGCGCGACTGCTTGGCAGCAGCCTTTGCGCCAATGCCATCCATTGCGGCATCTAGGAGCGGGCCCATCGACAGCGAGTTGGCCTCAATCCACTCAGCTCTACTCACGACCTCGCCATCCGGAACCTTCGGACCTTCGGTCAGCTGGGTGTAGCTCCGGACCAAATCCTCCGACTCCCAACACATCTCCCTCACCAACAGCCCATTAGGGCCGGGGTCAACCGGGTCGCCTCCGACCCTTCCTGCGATGTAGCGGGCGGCCCGCCAGTCGATCATTCCTTGGCAGCCCTCGCGGCCACCGAAATCGCGATGTCCAAAGACTGCTGGTCACGCCCTGCCGCAACTGGCGCATGGCCGACCAGATCCAGCGGAGCCGCAAGAGGTGAGTCAAGCCCAGGGAAGCAGACAAGTCCACCGGCCTCTCTAACTACAAGCTGGGCAGCGGCGGCATCCACCGCTCGGCAGTCGCGCAGCGACACCATCGCGTCATACCGCGCGGCTGCCACCTGGCAGAGGGTTACGGCAATGGCACCCAAAGCCCTCAATCGGTAGGCGGCGTTAAGCAGTTCGTCCCCTGCGCCGACAACCCAGCGTGGGTCAGCGGACTCAATGCCGAGAATCTCGACCTTGCCGTCATCACGGATCCGTGCGGGCAGGGACGGGTCAAGCGGGAGGCCGTTCAGCGTGGCTCCTTCCCCACTAACAGCAACCCATTCCTCGCCAGCGTGGAAGTCATGAACAAAACCGAACACAACATCCTCAACAGTCCAACCGGTTGCCACGGCAATCGAGAGAGCACAAGGGCCACCTACGCGCTTTGCGTTCAGAGAGCCATCAATTGGGTCAACCAACACTGCGATATCGCGCGAGCCGAAGTCCACCTCGCCACGCTCCTCGCCGACGGCCGTAAAGGCAAGGCCGTCCTCACTCAACTTCGCCAGCTCAGCGAAAACAGCGTCCTCTGCGAGCTCGTCAATCACTAGCGTCCTGTCGCCTCCCTCGCCAAGTCCGACAACAACCGCACGGTCCACGGTGGTCGCATGGTCTGCGAGTACCTCGTCAATCCCGCTAACCATCCGCCGACACGCGTCGAGCCAAGGGGTTGGATCAAAGTGACTTGAACTCATTCAATCCCTATCCTGCCAGAGGTGGAGCAAACTGCCGCAGAAACAGACGATCTCCAAACCAGCGCGATTGACTACCGCGGTCCCCGTCTGATCGTCACAGGGGCCGCTGGAACAGGCCGCACGACAGGGTGTAGTTGTTGTCCATCATGTACTTGCCGTTGCTTTCCATGGTGTCGCTGCAGGCTCCTTCATGGAAGACGGCCTCGATCTGGCCAAACGATCCATGGGCGAACAGCTCATAGAACGTTGCGGCGTCCACGTAGCCCGCGATCTTCAGATCGACCAGGTTGCGAAACTTGTCGCCCTGCGTCAAATCATCGACCGCGATGATGTCGGTGATGCCGCGCGCATTGAGCCCCTTGACGATATTGCTGCCAATAAAGCCGGCAGCCCCGGTGACAACGATTCGGGTCATGCAAACAACTCCTCATAGGACACCGTGGCGGTGCCAAATTTTCCCACCACCAGGCCGCCGGCCCGGTTGGCCCACGGCAGCGCCTCGCGCAGGCTCATGCCGGCCGCGACGATCGCCGCCATGGTGGCAATGACGGTATCACCGGCTCCGGTAACGTCAAAAACCTCGCGGGCCTGGGCGCTGACGTGCAACTGGCCCTGGGCGTCGAAAAGCGTCATGCCTTCTTCGCTGCGGGTCAGCAGCACGGCTTGCAAATCAAGCTGG
>JBAXCW010000056.1:0-6221 GCA_037141275.1 Actinomycetes bacterium | reverse complement strand
TCCTTAAGGCGAACCAAGCGGTCCTCTGTCGCCCGCCGGGACCCCATCGCGCCGACAAAGCGGGCTGGTGAGGTCAGTGCGAGGAGGAGCGCCGCGTCGTCGATCTTGATGTCGTGTGTAAGGACCGCAACCGAGACTGCCTTGTCGAGCCCGCCAAGCTGAGCAAAGCCCTCCTTGGGCCACGCGACGATGATCCCCTCGGCATCGGGAAAGCGCTCCGGTGTGGCAAAGGTTGCCCGAGGGTCAATCACCCATGGGTGCCAGCCAGCGGTCCGTGCAAGTTTGCATAGAGCACTTGCCACGACCACCGCGCCTACAAGAACGAGCCGGGGTGGCGGCGCGATTACGTCTATAAAGAGGCGGCCCCTGACTTCAGACCGCTCGTCCCAGATCAGCTCATCAGCTTCGAGGTGAGCAATCCCGTCAAGGTGGTCATCGCCAAGGGTCCCAAGCGGAGCCGAGTCGGGTCCCATCACAAGCTTGGCCCCAATGCCCTCCCCCTCGATAACTGTGGCCTCGGCTGCTCTGCCGCCTGTTGCAGCCGCCTGCTGCAGCCCCTCGGAGCAAAACTCCTCAACCCAAATGTCAATTTCTCCACCGCAGGGAAGGCCGATCTCCCAAGCCTGAGAATCAGCGATGCCAAAGTGGAGCAGGCGTGGTGGCGCGCCCGCGAGGACCTCTTTGGCTACCTCAACGACAGCACCCTCAACACAGCCACCGGAGACAGAGCCAGCAACCTCACCGCCCTGGCTGACTGCCATCTTTGCTCCAGGGGGCCGTGGGGCAGACTTGCGCACAGCGACGACGGTCGCGATGGCAATACGCTCGCCGGCCTGCTGCCACCGCTCAAGATCACTGAGGATCTCTCTCATCAGCGTCAGTTATCGCCGCCGGCGGGCCCTGTACCCGGAAGCAGCGGCAGGGACCGCAAGCGAGTTCCGGTCAGCGCAGCAATGGCATTGCCGATTGCTGGCGCGATTGGGGGCAACCCAGGCTCGCCGACACCGCTTGGGGGATTCCCGTTCGCCGGCATGATGATTGTGTTGATCGTAGGTGAGCTTGAGAGCCTGCCCATTGGATAGCGGTTGAAGTTGCTGACGCTCGGTGCGCCACCGCTGAATGGCATCTCCTGCCACATCGCAGCGGACATCCCTTGCAGCACTCCGCTTTCAACTTGGGACTTAACTGTGTCCGGGTTGATCACCGTTCCACAGTCAATGACAACCGTGACCTTGTTGACCTTGATGCCACCGGCGATGCTCCCGGAGACTTCGGCGACCTCAGCGGCAATAGTCCCGCCGAACCCGCGCGCCATAGCTACTCCTCTACCAACACCGCTAGCTGGGGTACCCCAGCCGCTCGCGGTCTCAAGCGCCTCAAGCACGGCAAGGTCACGGGAACCATGCGGAAGCATTGCCTTTCGGAAGGCAAGCGGATCCGCCGAGGCAGCGTGAGCCAACTCATCAATGAATGACTCGAGGAAGAACACGTTGTAGGACTGGCCAACGGAGCGCCAGAAACCAAGGGGTACCTTGGCGCCAGTGTCTAGGACCCATTCGGCGAACTGGCTCTCCCCGAGCTTGTAGGCAACTTCCTCATCGCCCCCATTCATCAGGAGACCCTCAACCGTCGACGGATCGACCGAGTTTGGACCCAGCCATCCCCTGCCGGCGTAAATGGACTGGGAGACGGTCTTGCTCGTGATCCCAACCGGTTTGTGTGAGGAGTCGAGCCCACCGGTGAAGGAGCACAGCGACGCCGGCCGGTAAAGGTCGTGCGTGAAGTCCTCCTCACGCGACCAAGTGAGCTTGACTGGATTACCCGGTGCCGCCATCGCAACCTGAACCGCATAGCTGACGAAGTCGGTCTCAAACTTCCGGCCGAACGCCCCGCCAACCATGGTGGGATGCAGCACAACCGCTGAATCCCCAAGGCCGGTCAGGTTCTTAGCCACGCCAACTGACCCTGACGGGTTCTGTGTTGGAGCCCAGATCTCACACGACTGCCCTGTAACGACCTTTGCTGTCGCGTTGAGCGGCTCCATCGCTGCGTGGGCTAGGTAAGGGGCTGAGTAGGTAGCACTCAGCTTTGTTGGGGCTGCGGCGATGACAGCCTTGGCGGTCCCTGTCGTCCTTGCCGTCAAGGCGGTTCCGTTGGCCATCAAGCTGGCCGCGTTGGCTTTCATGATCGTTGAATCTGTTGACGAGCTGCCCGGGCCACTAACCCACGAGATACTGAGGCCTCTGACTGCCCGCATGGCATCCCATGTCGTCTTGGCCGTGATCGCAGCCACACCAATGAACTGGCCGGCATCGTTCTTTAGCTTCACGACCTGAACACCAGATGGCGCACGTGAGACCGTTCCCAGCGTCTGACCGACCTTTGGTGCCAACCGCACTGCAGCATTCTTCATGCCTGGCAACCTGATGTCGATGCCAAAGATGGCTGAGCCGTCAACCTTGGACGGAATGTCCAGGCGCTTGACTGCTTGACCAATTAACCGTGGAGCACCGTCGGCGAGCAGTGGCGGATCAGCTGGAACCGAGACTGATCCTGCGGCCGCTGCAAGCTGGCCGTAGGTTGCCGTCTTATTGGTGCTGTTGTTCTTGACAACACCCGAGGCGGCAACATATTGCGACCTAGTGGCGCCTCCCAGCCCCGTGATCGTGCGGTCGTTGATGGCCGCAGTGATCAGCATTTCCCGTGCTTGAGCACCCGCCTTTCGCAATCCTTCGTAGTACGCACGGATCGACGTGCTGCCTGCCGTGCCCTGGGAGCCAAAGAGCTTGTTGGTAAATACGGAACTCGCATCGCCAAGCTGCATCTTGACCTTGGACCAGTCGACCATTAGCTCCTCTGCGACGATCTGGGGAAGCGCGGAGCTAACGCCTTGACCCATCTCCGTGCTCGGGCAGATGATCGTCACGGTCTCGTCAGCGCCAATCATGATCCAGGCACCAATCCGGCCACCTGAGCCGGCGGCTTCAGCCGCACCAGTCCCAAACGGCACGGCAAGAATGAGTGCGCCACCAACAACCCCACCCATGAATTGACGACGAGAGAGTGGGGCGTCGGCGACTCGTTCGAGAGCCTCGCCGAGCATTTCGACCCGGCGGCTCATGCGATGCCTGCCGCGCGCTTGATGGCCTTACGTACACGGGGGTAGGTGCCGCATGCGCAGATGTTCCGCATTGCGCCGTCAATCTGTGCGTCGGTCGGCCTTGGACTCTGCTTGAGCAGACTCGCCGCGGCCATCAGCATTCCGGACTGGCAATAACCGCACTGAGGAACCTGCTCGGCAATCCAAGCTGCTTGCAGCTTGTCGTTAAGTGCTGACAATCCCTCAATCGTCGTGATCTTGCTTCGGCTCGCCTCGGAGACGCTCATGTCGCATGACTTCTCAACCTGGCCGTTAATGAGCACGGCGCAAGCCGAGCATTGCTCGATCCCGCATCCGTACTTGGTGCCTGTCAGCCCCAGAATGTCTCTCAGGGCCCAAAGCAGCGGCATGTCGGCGGAGGACGCTGTAACCGCGTGCTTCTTTCCATTGACGTTGAGGGTGTAGCCGGCCATTCGGTCCCCGATCGGTAGTTGGCTTTCGTCCGAAAGCTCAGTTTGCACGCGGCATGCTTCCGGTGAGGAAGCTGCGTGTCAAACGGATTACAACAACCTTTCTTGTTGCTTTCATAAGGCTTTGCAAATTGGGTCAGTGCAGCAGTCGGCCACCATCGACGACCATCTGGGAGCCGGTCATGTATGTCGACATGTCGGAGGCGAGGAAAAGAGCCGCCATCGCGATCTCATCTGGGTCGCCCATCCGCCCGAGCGGGATCAGCGACTCAAACTCGGCGATCATTGCTGCGTCCATTCCGCTCACACCAGGAGTGCTTACCCCGCCAGGAGCGATCGCATTGACACGTATTCCATGCGGAGCTAGTTCTAGGGCCACGTTCTTAGTGAACCCCCAAGCACCGTTTTTGGAAGCGTCGTAATGGGAGAGTCCGACCATCGACGGGTGGAGTGCGTCAATCGATGTGATGTTGACAATCGTGCCGCCCCGCCCTCGCTCGACCATCTCGCGGGATGCAGCCTGAGTACAGAGAAAGAGGCCTGTCAGGTTGATCTCCACTACCCGGCGGAACTGCTCGGGGGCCATCTCAAGCATTGGCATTGAGGGGTAGATCCCCGCGTTGTTGATGAGAATGTCAACGGCGCCAAACGTCTTCACGGTCCTGGCGACCATTGCCTCAACTGCGTCCCCGTCGCTGACATCCGTGTCCGTGGCCATCGCACTCTCGGCCCTTGCCTCAATCAACTGACGTACAACTTCGTCGCGAACCGCATTTGGGTCACTGACCACAACATTGGCGCCTGCCTCGTGAAGCCGCTGGGCAATGGCCCGCCCAATTCCCATCGCCCCACCAGTGACAATGGCGGTCTTTCCTTCAAGGGAAATTGCTTCTTTGAGCGATTCCGGCTGGTGACTGGTCTGTGTACCCATGTGACCACACTCCCAGCCTTCCCGCACCTGCGCCACAAAACTCGTGGACCCGATCCCACAGGTCCCGGCTCTGGTCGGTCTAGTTGGTCAGTGCCCAGATGGCAAGCGCCGGCAAGCCAATGCTGATTGTGCTGAAGGAGATAAGGGCGATGCCCTTGTAGACGGGGTGCTCGGAGACCTTCTCTCCCCATGCGAGTGGGAAGAACAGCACCGGATTCACCATCGAGCCGAAAGCCACCAAGCCACGGATCCAGTTAGGCATGCCTGGTGCGACCGCCTGGATGGCAATCAGAATCAAGCCCATCATCAGCCAATCGATGTGCATCTGAAGGAACCGGTGAGGAACTGGGACACCCCTCGAGCGGAACCAGTTCGCGTTCTGCGTGGCTGCGACAACAAGCCAGCCAGAGGCTCCCCCAAGAGCAAGGGAGATAAGACCAAGCGAGGTCAGGAGGGGCACAAAGGGAGCCTATCCGATCGCATTGACGCTGTGTCAGACATACACCTCTATTGGGGTGAGCCGCACAAAGAAGCGGGGCCCGGATCTTTCGACCCGAACCCCGCTTGCACAACAAAGCGTTTGTTACTCAGGCGAATGCCTGGGTTACATCATCCCGCTCATGTCGGGCATGCCGCCGCCTGCTGATCCACCCTCGTCCTGAACCTCGGCGACAATCGCCTCGGTGGTGAGGATGTTCTTCGCGATCGACGCTGCATTCTGCAGTGCCGAACGGGTGACCATGGCTGGGTCGATGACGCCTGCAGCAACAAGATCAACGATCTCGTTGGTGGCTGCATTCAGGCCGAAGCCTGCCTTTGCCTTGCGTACGTCATTAACCACGACCGAACCCTCAAGGCCAGCGTTGGCAGAAATCTGCCTAAGCGGCTCTTCGAGTGAGCGGAGGATGATCCTCGCACCAGTGCGCTCGTCCTCGTCCTCAATTGCATCGAGGTCGATGGCGCTCGACGCTGCCAGAAGTGCTGTGCCGCCACCCGCAACGATGCCCTCTTCGAGAGCTGCGCGAGTTGCCTGCAGAGCGTCTTCGACGCGGTGCTTCTTTTCCTTCATCTCTGTCTCGGTTGCAGCGCCTACCTTGACGACTGCGACACCACCGGAGAGCTTGGCGAGCCTCTCCTGCAGCTTCTCCCGATCGAAATCGGAATCGGTGTTGTCGATTTCGGACTTGATCTGCTTGATCCTGCCCTTGATCGCGTCACCTTCGCCGGCTCCGTCAATGATGGTCGTAGCGTCCTTGCCAACAACCACACGGCGTGCCTTACCGAGCTGGCTTGCCTGAGTGTTCTCAAGCTTGAGACCCATCTCTTCGGTGATTACTTCACCACCGGTGAGAATGGCGATGTCTTCAAGCATGCGCTTGCGGCGATCGCCGAAGCCCGGTGCCTTAACTGCGACACCGGTGAACAGGCCACGGAGCTTGTTCACCACGAGGGTTGCAAGGGACTCGCCCTCAACATCCTCCGCAATGATCAGGAGTGGCTTGCCCTGCTGAGACACCTGCTCGATGATCGGAAGAAGGTCCCGGATGGAAGCAATCTTCTGATTAGCAATCAGGATGTATGGGTCTTCGAGAATGGCTTCCATGCTGTCCTGGTCAGTGACCATGTACGGCGAGATGTAGCCCTTGTCGAACTGCATGCCCTCTGTGAACTCAAGGTCCATGCCGAACGTCTGGCCTTCCTCGCCGTTGACAACGCCGTC
>JBAXCW010000055.1:0-6414 GCA_037141275.1 Actinomycetes bacterium | reverse complement strand
GTGTGTATCGACCGCACACGGCAACGACCGTCTGAGGTCAGCCCAGCGGCTTCTGCGGGCAGGCAGGGTCTCGTTCGCTGATTCCGTGCGGTGAGCCATGCTCGGCGAGTAAGTCTAGGAACGGAACGGCGGGCAGTGCCTCGGGGCCAAGTACGCCAGCACCAGACCAAGTTCCATTGGCGATTAGCTCCATCGCGACAACCGGATTGATTGCCGTCTGCCACACAACTGCTTGGCAGCCGTCTAACGCCATGCAGGTTTCGTTATCGACTAGGTGGTAGATGTACGTCGCCTTGGCAGCTCCGTCCTTGCCCTTTCCGGTCACCAACGTGCCAGCACAGGTTCGGCCAGTCATCTTGTCCCCCAGAGTCGCAGGGTTCGGAAGTGCAGCGGCAACAACGTCGCGTGGCGACACCATCTGGCCTCTGACCGATACAGGTTCGGTGGAGTCAAGGCCAAGCTTGTTGAGCGTCTTGAGGACGGCGATGAACTCGTCTCCCAGTCCGTACTTGAACGTCACCCGCTTGCAGTCCACCCAGCGGGGGACAAGCGCGACCTCCTCGTGCTCAACGTTGACGCACTCAACCGGGCCGATTCCCTCCGGGAACTCGAAGATCTCAGGCTCGCTGAATGGCTCAGTGACAAACCATCCGCGGTCCTTCTCCCAGATCAGCGGTGGGTTGAGGCACTCCTCGATTGTCGTCCAGATAGAGAAGGTGGGTGCGAACTCATAGCCCTCAACAACTAGGTCAGCGCCATCACGCACGCCAACTTCGTCAATCTCGCTGAACAGCTCATCCGCGGCATAGCGAGCGGCTACATCGCTGAAGCCTGGCTCCACGCCAATGCCGACCAGTGCGAGCTGACCCTTGGCTTCCCAATCAGCTGACACTGCGAACTGGGCGTCACCGAGTTTGACTCCACACTCCTCATTCGGGCGCTCGGGATGGCGCTCAGAGAGAGTCATGGCCATGTCGAGGTAGGTCGCGTCCGCTTGGAACGCTGCCTCGAAGATCGGGGGGTTGAACCTTGGATCGCAGGCGTTGAGGATTGTGTCGCAGCCCTCTGACTTAGCAAGCGCGGCGATCGCTTCTGCGCTAGACGCGTCAACGTGGGCGGAGGTGATCCGGTCGTCACCCATTCGGGCGGCAACCTCGGCTGCCCGGGCTTCATCAATGTCAGCGAGGACCAGATGGTCAAAGAAGTCGCGCCTGCGCGCAATCGCCGCGACGGCTTCGCCAACGCCTCCGGCCCCAACAATCAAGATTCTCATTCCAACCCCTCCGGCTCGTGGACTGCTCCCTCATCATGCCACTCAATCATTGGCTCGCCAGTCTCTTCTCGCCGAGCGACCTCGGCCATCTCACCCTGCAGGGCTCGACGTTCGCGCAGGTAGAGGTAGGCCAGGAGTCCGACAACGGCGACAACGACAGCGATTAGGGCGCCTACTCCAACGGAGTGGATCAGCTTTTCGGCGGCGTGACCCGCGTAGTAGCCAGCAAGACCCATTGTCGTCGCCCAAGCGACCCCACCGAGAGCATTCCAGAGGAAGAACTTGCGCCATTCCATGCGGTTGGCACCTGCGAGGACTGCCGCGGTAACACGCAGTAGCGCTACCCACCGACCAAGAAATACGGCCTTGGGGCCATGCGCTTCAAAGAACCGGTCGCCATGGATGAGAAGAGCCATCCGGCGCTCGTAAAAGGGCCCCTGGCGCTCCAGCAAAGCCCTGCCACCCTTGCGGCCAATCCAGTAACCAAGGTTGTCACCAATGATCGCTCCCAGAGCTGCAGCGAGAATCACCCACTCAATCGTGAGCGTGCCATCGTGGGCAGCAAATGAAGCCAGGAACAACGTCGTCTCGCCCGGAAGTGGGATACCCATGGACTCAATCCCGATGACGAGCCCAACCAGCAGATAAGCAAACTGCCCATGGACAATGCTCGCCATGGTCATGCCTAGCAGGAAGACGCCTGAGCGGATCACGCTGGTGTCTCCTCGATAACGGCCTGAACGCTGGCAAGGAGCCAGCCGGCATAAGCCACCAGACCGAAAGCTGCAAGGTGCATTGTTGACCAGAAGGCGTTAGTCCCGAGGGGATCGTGAAACACGAGCAACCCGGCGCCAATGGCCGTCAGATTAGTTGCGGCGGTCATCAGTGCGATCACAACAACGGGTTTCGTGGCGCCGTCCTTGAAGGCCTTCTGGAGCAGGTAGAAGGCGCCGATGGAAGTGACCGCGCAGAGCCAAGTCCAAGGTGATTCCAGGAGAGCCTTGAGGCCGTTGTGAGCGATCCCAACCAAGGCATTGAACATGGCATCTGAGGCCCCGTACAGGAGCCCCGCAGCAAGGCCAACCGCCTGCACGTATTTCTGGCGGAGACCCACAAAGGCAAGAACCATGGTCAGCAGCAACGCTCCTCCGACAAGGAGAGCAAGCCCGTGTGCGTCGAACGCGTTCTCCGGCCCATCGGCCTTGGTTCCAAAGGCGAAGAGGACCAGCGCTGCAGCCATCAGGCCAGCCCCGAGCACCTCGCGTGGGGTTGGCTCGTGCTTGCTGATGAACATTGCCAGCGGCACCGTGAGGATCAGCCCACCCGCTAGGAATGCTTGAACGAGCGACAGTGGCGCGTAGTCCAAAGCAAGGATGTAGATGGCCATTCCGAGCAAGCCGACGACACCTCCCCAGAGCCAGGCGGGGGCAGTGAAGAGTTCCCCCAGTGACCGGAGCGGATGGCTGGCATCGATGTTGGGGCCACCGTCAAGGGCCTTGTGTTGAACAAGGTATGAGGTGTTAAAGAGGATGGATGAGAAGAGCCCGAGGCTCACGCCTACGAGCACCGTGCTGGTCATGGCTTGGCCCTCCGGCGTCCTTCGCCCTCAAGCAGTCCGGCGGAGCCAACTGCCCAGAGAACGCAAAGCCATGTGATCACAGCAACTGTGACGTGCACCCAGACCAACCCTGATGGCAGCTTGGTCAACCACTGAGTAATCCCAATCACGCCTTGCAGTGCGAGCAGCCCAAGGACAAAGAGGAGTGGCCGGATTGCGCGGCGTTCGCCTCCAGCGCGTCGCAGGATCAGGATTACGGCGATGATCGCCAGCCCGAGTGCGACACCCAAGGCTCCATGACGCTGGACCAACCACCGAAGGCTGTCACGGCCGAAAATGTCCAGTCGAGGGACAATCTCCCCGGTACCCGAGGCACCCGCGTGTGGGCCGGCGGCGGTTGCTGCAGTGCCGACCATGACCGTCAGCGCGCCCATTGGGATCAACGCTCGAACTGACCACACACCAAGTCTGTCCGTTGCCCGCGGCCTGTCGCCCGGCTCGTAGGTTGCGCACCAGGCCAAGGCGAAGGCTGCATCGAGGATCAGCATCGAGAGGATGTAATGGGCCATCACATACCCGGGCTCAAGACCACTTCGAACAGTGAAGCCCCCGAGGACAGCCTGAGCTACCACGCCAAGCGGAAGGAGGACTGCGAGTACCTCAAGTTCCCGCCTGTAAGGCCTGCGGAACCAGCCCATGATGGCCACTGCAATGGCCGCTAGTCCAACGAAGCCGGAGAGCACACGGTTTGAGTATTCGATTACCGCGTGGGTCTTGGCCGGTGCCACAACGCCGCCAAAGCATTTTGGCCAGTCAGGGCAGCCAAGGCCGGATCCAGTCAGGCGGACTGCCGCTCCTGTTAGGACGATCAGCGCGAGTGAGCCGAGCGCGACTCGCGTCGCAGTCTGGAAGGTGCGCGGCGAGACTTCGAATCGTTCACGAAGTTTCATCTCCAGTGATGATGCCACTCGGCGGCCCGCAGCAAGGGCGCGATGGCCCAAGGGAGCTTGTGTTAGGCGCTCTAGTAGGCGCCGCGGCGGGCGAGGACTGCTGGGAACGTCTTCAGCAGGATCAACATGTCGAGGCCTACAGACCAGCGCTCGAGGTAGACAAAGTCAAGTCGGACAAGGTCATCAAACTCAAGGTCGGACCGGCCGGAAACCTGCCACAGACCAGTGATGCCCGGAAGCACCAGGTAGCGCTGGCGATGCCAGTCCTCGAGCAGATCAAAGTCGCGCTGAGGAAGTGGGCGTGGCCCAACCAGGCTCATCTCGCCGCGCAGCACGTTCCAGAGCTGAGGCAGCTCGTCAATTGAGAACCTCCGCAGGACCTTGCCAACTGTTGTGACCCGTGGGTCCCGGCGAATCTTGAAGAGAGCGCCGCTGGCTTCGTTGAACCGTTCGAGGTCAGCCATGCGCTCGTCTGCATCAGTTCGCATGGTGCGGAACTTGAGGCATGGGAAGGCAACCTCGCCAATTCCAGGGCGCATGGACCGGTAGAGGAGCGGTCCGCGGGATGTCAGTTTGATTGCGATAGCACTCGCCAGCAGTACTGGGCTGAGGAGGACAAGCAGGAGGCTGGACACGGCTAAGTCGAAGGCACGTTTGATGGCGAAGTCAATTCCAGCAAAGACTGGTGGGTTGAGCGTGAAGAGCGGCACGGCCATCCCGGGGCGGAACTCACCCCGTTGGAGCAGGATTTCCATTGTGGTCGGAGCCACATGAACATCAATCCCGCGGCGATGGCACCGTTCGGCAAGTTGAACAATCTGCTCCTGGGGGAAGTCGGAGTCCGCGATGATTACCTCGTCAATACCACCAAGACTGAGTGCGGCCTGAAGGTCCTCTGGTGCCGTGACACCGCCAACAATTTCCACTGGCCAGCTGATGGCGTCAGCCACCGTCGCTGAGACAGCCTTGGCGTGGTCGCCGGTTCCTACAACGAGGGCCTTGCGGGTGATCCCCGCTGCCGAAGTGACTCGAGCCGTTGCACGGTCATGTAGTGCCCGGAAGCCCGCCACAGTGAGGATTGAACAGCCAAGCGCGCCGATGAACACCGAGTAGGAGTGGAACTTGGCACCGTTAGCAAGGGCGAAGACCAACGAAATGACAGTTGCTTGGAAGAGCCCGTTGACGATTAGGGCCATTCCAGGACGGCGGATTCGTTCCTTGTAAAGGTCATGGCGTGCGAAGAGAAGTGCTGTCACAAAGAAAGCGAAGGTCAGGTACGCCTCGACTTGGCTGCGGATTAGGTCAGTGTTGAAGTCGCCCTTCCACCAAGCTTTGAAGGAGAGCCAGCCGATCAGGGCAATTGCAATGCCGAGGTAGTCGCAGGCCAGCAGGGTGATGATCCTGATGGCCGCCCTCAGGGTGCTTGTCCGCAGGGCCTTGGCAATCAGAGGTGCCCGCTGTGACCTGATGTCGCGCTGCGGCTGCCGGAGCGCGACGGGGGTGGTGGCCCCGTTGGCCGTGGCTTCGGCCTGCCGCGACCGGTCATGGGCGCGTAAAGGCTTACGGGCTTCACCCGGTTTGGCTTGCGCGGAAGTTTGCTCGTCGATTCTCATCTATCCCCTGACTCCTAAAACTCCGGAGTAGAAAGAAAGTAGCGGTCTTTGGGTAGCGGAGGCAAGAGGGAACCGACACGCCCAGATTGCGATTCGACGGAGTGTCTAAAGAAGGCCGGTAAGGCGACCGTCGCCGGACTCTTCAATAGTCCTGCGCAGACCATCTTCCAGCGCGACCTTTGGCTCCCAACCAAGGAGCTCGCGCGCCCTGGTGATGTCCGGCCGGCGTACCCGCGGGTCATCGGTTGGAAGCGGTTCAAAAATCAGCTCGGCTTTGGTGCCGGTGATCCGCTGGACGATCTGGGCTGCTTCAAGCAGCGTGAACTCATCGGGATTGCCGATGTTGACGGGGTTGTGCTCGCCCGACTCTGAGAGGCGGATGATTCCTTCAATCAGATCCTCAACGAAGCAGAAGGAACGGGTCTGGCTGCCGTCGCCAAAGATTGTGATCGGCTGTTCAAGGATCGCCTGGCGCAGGAATGTTGGGATCGCACGGCCGTCATGCGGGCGCATGCGTGGACCATAAGTGTTGAAGATCCTGACGATTGCTGTGTCCACGCCCTGCTGGCGGTGGTACGCCATTGTCAGTGCCTCGGCGTAGCGCTTTGCCTCGTCGTAGACGCCGCGTGGGCCAATTGGGTTGACATGTCCCCAGTAGGACTCGGTCTGTGGATGCTCCTTGGGATCGCCGTAGACCTCGGACGTCGATGCGATCAGGAACCGGGCGCGCTTGTGCTTGGCAAGGCCAATCGCATTGTGGGTGCCGTACGAGCCAACCTTGAGCGTGTGAAGTGGCAGGCGCAGATAGTCAATTGGGCTTGCTGGTGATGCAAGGTGGTAGACGCTGTCAACGGGCTCATCCACAAAGAACGGCGAAGTGATGTCCACGTTGATGTGAACGAAGTCCGGGTCGCGGAGGTGCGCAATGTTGGCGAGCGAGCCTGTCTCCAGGTTGTCGACGCAGATGACGCGGTTTCCGCGGGCCAGAAGGGTTTCGCAGAGGTGTGAGCCGAGGAAGCC
>JBAXCW010000054.1:0-6442 GCA_037141275.1 Actinomycetes bacterium | reverse complement strand
CATCACATCCGCCCCCAAACCGCCTAGCTCCTGCAGCACAGCTCCCGCCGCACGGTCAGACCCGGTCACGACTGCACCGAGCTCGAGGCTAACCCTTGCCAAGCCGCTCATTCCGGCGCCGCCTATCCCAACGAAGTGAAGTTGCCTTCCAGCCCAAGGGAAATTTTCTTGGCTCATTTCCCTCCTCCATCGCTACTCGCAGCGGAGGTCACGAAGGCCGCGACATCTGCAGCCGCATCGGGTCGAGCAAGGCCGCCGCTTGCGGCGGACATCTGAGCAAGACGGCCAGGATCACTAAGGATTCCCTCGACAGTTTTGCGGAGGAGATCACTAGTCAGCTCACCATCAGCCAGAAGCACGGCAGCACCCGCCGACTCCATCCAGCGGGCATTCCCAGTCTGATGATCCCCGGCTGCCTGGGGATAGGGAATAAGCACGGCCGGCGTAGCGTGCGATGCAAGCTCAAAGACGGACCCGCCCGCTCGAGCCACAGCAAGGTCACAGGCGGCCACAGCATCGCTGAATTCGTCGATATAGCCGAGCAGGTGGTAGTCCGACCGGGGGGCCGAAAGCATCGGTAGATCACGCTCGCCGGCCAGGTGGAGCACCTCAAAGTTCGACTCGGCGAAGGCACGAACCGCCGCATTGTTGATTGACGCCGCCC
Source organism: Actinomycetes bacterium (assembly GCA_037141275.1). Taxonomy (GTDB): domain Bacteria; phylum Actinomycetota; class Thermoleophilia; order Solirubrobacterales; family Solirubrobacteraceae; genus WLNJ01. The sequence continues at coordinate 5,778 of JBAXCW010000054.1, read as the reverse complement.
CGAGTGAGCCGCCGGTGACAAGCACACAGGTTGCGTCCGGAGCAATCCCGAATCTCAATCTCGCGGCGGCCTGGTCTCGGCTGGACGCCGGGACCGGACGGCCGGTCACGACATAACGAGGTGCGGTTCGACCCTCAAGCGGAAAGGCGAGACACACCTTCCGAGCGAATCGGGCGATCAGCCGATTGGAGATTCCAAGGTGACTATCTGCTTCCGTCAGAACGAGGGGGGTTCGTGTCACCACAGCCGCTGCCCCAACGATCCCAGCCACATACCCTCCTCCGCCCATGACCACATTGGGCCGGCGGTCGCGAAGCAGCCTGACGGCAGCGAAGAACGCAGGCACGGCACGCACCGCCGCCCGGGTTGCCTTCAGCAAGGAGGTCCGGCTTAGCCCCTCAGCGTCAAGGGCATGGAAGGCGAAGCCCGCAGCAGGCACCAAGTCGGCCTCTGCTCGATCCCCCCCAGCGAACTCCACCTCAGCGCCGGACGCGGCCAGTAGCTCAGCGACGCTGAGCGCTGGAATCACGTGCCCGGCCGTACCCCCGGCCGCGATCATGACTCTCATTGGCTTCCTCACTTCTCTTCCCGCGCGAGTCCGGCACCGAGCGCAACTCCGCTCCACCGGTTGCAGCAATGTTCAGCAGAAGGCCTGTAGACCCGAGCAGAACAACGAGATTGGTCGGTCCGAAAGAGATGAATGGGAGAGGAACTCCAGTTAGTGGCGCAATTCCAAGAACTACGCAGATGTTGAGCATTGCCTGACATGTGATCAGGGCTGTTAGCCCTGCAGCGGTGAGCTTGGCATACGGATCCACGGCATCCCGAGCAAGATTCAGTCCCGCGCGCATGAGGGCGCCGAACAGGCCCAAGATCGCTAGTACTGCCAGCAGCCCCAGTTCCTCTCCAATCACAGCAAGGATGAAGTCCGTATGGGCCTCGGGAAGGTAGAAGATCTTCTGTACTGACTGACCCGGTCCGACGCCAAAAATCCCACCTGACCCGAGCGCAATCTGCCCTTGAACAGACTGGAATCCCGTGCTATTACGCGCACCGCTAGCCCACGGGTCAAGGAACGCGGTTAGACGGGCGAACCGGTACGGCTCCATCACCGCATAGATCACACCCGAGCCGACGATTACCCCTGTGATAGGACCGAGCACTCGCCAAGGCATGCCTGCCATCCAGACGATGATCAGGCCGGTCACGACGCAGACCATTGCTGTCCCGAGATCCGGCTCAACGGCGATCAGGAAACCCCCGAGGAGCACCGGCCAAAGAATCAGCTTCACGGCCTGAGTAATTGATCCCAAACCATCTCGGTGTCGGAGGGCGAGGTCCGCCACGCAGAGCACAAGACCGACCTTGACTAGTTCGCTCGGCTGGAAATTCGTAAGCCCAGCGTTGATCCACCGCCGAGCGCCGTTGATCTGCTGCCCCACCCCAGGAATAAGGACAACGGTCACGAGTAGAAGCGAGCCCAGCATCAGTGGAGCTCCCATAGATCTGATCTTCGAAAGCGAAACCCTCTGCAGGTAGAGACAGAGAATCAATCCAGGCAGGAGGCCGAGCGCAAGGGTTCTAACAAGCTGCTGACTGCCGCTGCCGCCTGACTCCAATGCGTTCTTGGCCGACGAGGCGCTGTAGATCATCACCACACCCAACGAGACAAGAATCGCGACTACTGTCGTGATCGTTCGATGCTCTCGTGGGAATACCAAGGTGCGCTTGGCACGACGTTTCGCTGGGGGCTTTGCCTTCCCAGCCGTTGCGCGCGGGGTCATCCCGCTGCCTCTACCAACTCGCGGAACGCAAGACCGCGGTCCTCAAAATCCTTGTACTGATCAAAGCTCGCGCAGGCCGGGGATAGAAGAACAGACTCCCCGCTTCTTGCAGTCCTGACGCAGGAGGCCACCGCCAATCGGAGGTCGCCATCATGCTGGAGGTGAACACCACTATCGATCAGCGCCTCCTCAAGCTCCCCCGCGGATTCGCCGATGAGATGCACCGACACGCACTTCGCGGCAACTGCGGCTCTCAGTGGAGTGAAGTCTTGCCCCTTCCCGTCACCTCCCAAAATCAGGTGCACCTGCCCATCAAGGGAGTTCAGTGCGGTCAGAGTCGACTCGACGTTTGTTGCCTTGGAATCATTGATCCAGGTAACGCCCTTTGATTTAAGGATCAGTTCCAGCCGATGCGCTACTCCGCGGAAGCTCCGCAGCCCAGCGGCCAACGCCTCCGGTTCGACCCCACTGATTAGACAGGCGGCCGCAGCAGCCTGGGCATTGAGGAGATTGTGGGCTCCGGGGAGCACAACATCAGCCTCTGTGGCCACAACCACTCCCTCCCAGAGAAGATTGCCGTCACGGAATGCCATCGTGCTCTCACCCGAGCCGAAGGTAACCCTACGCCCAGAGCCACGATTGGCAACATCGAGCCCGTGAGGCACCACGGCTACGTCCATGTCTCCTTGAAAGTCGAGGATCCGGAGCTTCGCCTCGTGGTATTCCGTGATCGTCCCGTGTCGATCGATGTGGTCCGACCCAACATTCAGGACAACGGCTACTTCCGGCGCAAACCCCTTCGAATCCTCAAGCTGAAATGACGAAGCCTCAACAATCAGGGTGGATTCAGCTGCGGCGGAACCGGCCAACGACGTAATCGGTCTGCCAACGTTTCCGACAACCTCACAGGCCGTACCCGCAGTGCGAAGGATGTGCCCGATCATCTCGACAGTGGTTGTCTTCCCATTTGTTCCGGTGACGGCGACAACAGGTCCCGTTGTCAGTCGCCACCCAAGGTCCAACTCGCCGATGACCTCAATCCCAGCTCCCCGCGCGGCTTCAATCACTGGCGCTGACTGGGGAACGCCCGGGCTCTTGAGGACGGCTCCCGCCCCGCTCAGAAGCCCAACCCCGTCCTGCTCAAGATGCACTTCTATCCCGATTGACTCAAGCTCCTTGGCCCCCTCGGGTGACCCCGAGTCCACGCCAACGACCTCTTCGCCTTGGGCTACTAATGCCCGCGCCGCGGCCTGCCCCGACCGAGCGAGCCCAGCAACAACCCATGGGCCATCGGGAATCGATGGCGTAGCCTTACGATGTCCGATCATCGGAGACTCGACTGATAGAGAGTGAACGCGATGGCACTGAACGCCGCGGCAACGATCCAGAACCGAAGGATGATCTTGGTTTCCGACCACTGCTTGAGCTCAAAATGGTGGTGAATCGGAGCCATCAGAAAAACCCGGCGTCGGAAGAATCTGAACGAGATCACTTGGATCACCACCGAAAGAGCCTCCAGCACGAAGATGCCGCCAAGGAGGATCAGCAGGATCTCGGTTCGGGTCATGACCGCAAGCGCTGCCAAAGCCCCTCCTAAGCCGAGCGACCCAGTGTCCCCCATGAAGATGCTCGCCGGAAAGCTGTTGAACCATAGGAACCCAACACACGCGCCCACTAGGCAGCCACAGAGCAGCGCTAGCTCCGACTGGCCCGTGGTCAGGAATGTGATCCCGATATATGCGAGCAAGACGATTGCGCAACAGCCTGCCGCCAATCCATCTAGCCCGTCAGTCAGGTTGACTGCCGAAGTAGAACCAGCGACAACTAGATAGATGAAGATTGGATAGAGCCAGCCAAGGTCAACCTCAGCGTCTACAAAGCGCAGTCGAACTGTCTCCGGGAGACCCGCCTTCTCAGTAGCGACCCACCAGAGCGCAATCGAGATGACCATCGTTGCCCCAAGCTTTGTCCTCGCCCTCAGACCAAGCGATCGCTTCTTCACAATCTTGGTGTAATCGTCCGCAAATCCAACAAGGCCACACGCCAGCGCAGTGCCAAAGACACCCATCTCCTCCCAACCACCCGATGTCAGAATGAGGAACGGGATCGCGATTGACGCAAAGATGATGATGCCGCCCATCGTGGGCGTCCCAGCCTTAGCCATGTGCCCTTGTGGCCCATCCTCACGGATGTTTTGGCCGAACTCGCGCCGAGCAATGAACGCAATGAAACTTGGAGCTAGGAACAGACAAATCAGCAGCGACGACGTGCCGGCTATTAGTACGCGCCCCATCTCAGGCGTCAACCGCCCCAAGGCCCTCAGCGACGACTTCAAGACCAAGGCCTCTTGACCCCTTCACCAGGACCGTGTCCCCCGGCTCGAGGAGATCAGGCAGCATCGCCGCAGCCTCTTCAGCTGATGCCACTTGGACCGCCACGCCAAATGCGCTGCCAGCATGGGCAGCCAACGGACCAACGGTCACCAAGACGTCAACTCCAGCTGAAGCAACGTCAGCGCCCAGTTGGGCATGGAGGGAGACCTCATCGGGTCCGAGTTCAAGCATGTCCCCAAGCACAGCCACGGCCCTCCCCCCTCGGCGCAGCGACTCCTCGGAAAGATCCGCGAGCGCAGCGCTCATAGACATAGGGTTTGCGTTGTAGCAGTCGTCGATGACGACAATCTCCCGGTCAATGGCCTTTCGCTGCCCTCGGAGCCCTGAAAAAGGCACCTCCAAGCTCTTCGGAGGCTTGACACCAACCGCGCTTGCCGCCGCGACAGCCGCCAACAGATTCAGCCTGTTGTGCGGCTGGTCAAAGTCAACCTCAACCTCGTGGCGCCCTCCGTCGAGTTCGACCGTCAGTCCCCTGCCCTCAGCTGCCACGAGCCTGCAATCACCTCCAGGGCCGAAGGTCACCGACCTAAGGTCTGAACGGAGATGGGGAGCAAGGAGTCCATCTAGTGCCGGCGTGACGCTGACTGCGCCAGCTGGAAGCCCTGCGATGAGCTCCCCCTTTGCGTTCGCGACGGCCTCGATCGAACCAAGCGTCTCTAGGTGCACTGGCCCAACATTGATTACGACTCCCACCGTCGGGGCGGCGATCCTGGTCAGCTCGGCGATCTCTCCCTCTGCGCGCATTGCCATCTCAAGGACAACAAAGTCAACCGTGTTATCTATGCGTAAGACCTCAAGAGGAAGACCGACCTCGGTATTCCGATTGCCACCGGAGATGAAGGTCGTCCCGGCCGTGCTCAGGATTGCCCCAAGAATGTCCTTAGTCGACGTCTTCCCTGTAGACCCGGTGATAGCGATCACCGGGCAGGACAGATGGGTTCTCCACGCTGCAGCAAGGAGTCCGAGCGCCGCAACTGGGTCGGGATGAACTAACAGGCCAGCTGACTGAGGCAGCACCAGTCCATCTGCCGCTGCAGGTGAAACAAGCGCTCCCCAGGCCCCGGCCGAAACGGCGTCCGCAGTCTTTGTCCCACCGTCAACCCGTTCACCTGGAATACCAACGAAAAGGTTCCCGGGGTCAATCTCCCGGGAATCAGAGGAGAAACCAGATGAACTGCCCTCGCCGGGGTTGACCAGCTGCGATCCGGTGATTCCGGCCAATGCTTCGGGTGTGAAGTGAGGGCGGCTCATGCCCAGCCCATCTCGGCAAGCGCCTCGGCGGCGACCACCCTGTCGTCGAACGGAACCTTGCGCCCGTCAGCGAATTCCTGTCCTAACTCATGCCCTTTTCCAGCGATGATCACCACGTCGCCCTCCTCAGCAAGCCGGAGTGCCTCCCCAATCGCTTCGCGTCGGTCAAGAATCACTTGGCATTTGTCCGGGGCGCCCGCGGCTACTGAAGCTGCTATCGCGGCGGGGTCCTCGGACCTTGGGTTATCCGATGTGATGATCGCGATGTCGGACTCCCGCCCGGCGATCGCGCCCATCTGTGGCCGCTTTCCGGCATCTCTGTCACCACCACACCCAACAACACACAAAAC
>JBAXCW010000053.1:0-6496 GCA_037141275.1 Actinomycetes bacterium | reverse complement strand
GACTAGCTCGATCTGCCCAGTTAGATGGTCCGGGACGCGAGAAGGGTCCCGCACCAGAGCAACGAGCTCGTGGCCCCGGTCAAGGAGCTTGGGGGCCAGCTGCCCGCCGATGAAGCCGGTCAAGCCGGTGATCAGAATCCGCATTGTTCAAACGAGGCTACGCCGCCCGCGGAAAAAAAGTTCGCGAGGAGCGGGAACGACGCTTGCGCAGGGGGGCGAGTTGCGGTGGTATGACGCAGGTCGGACGGTGGTCGTCCGCAGTGACCCTGAGGAGTCTTACTGATGGCAAAGAGGAGGTCCGCACCGAAGCCCACATGTGCCGGCTGCCACTTCGGCGCCAATGGACTTTGTGCTCTCCCGGACCCGACTCCTTGTGCCACCTTCAGGCCGCTCTCTGTCGATGGGCTCAAGGCTCCAAGCCAGATGCGCTTTCACTTCCGTGAGGCTCGCCGCGTCCAGACCGTGTGGGCGTTCCCCACACCTCAGGAGCAGGCCGAGATTCACGCCGTAGCCTGACCCGCCCTCGCAGCTTCATCTTTGCGGGCCGCATGGCCGGCGATCCAGTTTGCACCAGGAACATCGGTCAAGCCGTGAGCGATGATTGAGACCAACACGCACAGGGCCGCCATGTCGAAGATCTCCTGACTACCCGAGAGCCGTCCCAGCACGAGTAGGGAGAAGCTCATAGTGGCCACACCCTTGGGTCCAAACCAGGCCATGAATGCTTTTGTCTGCCGGTCAAGACCTGAGCCGGCAAGGGAGATGCCAACGCCGATTGGGCGTGCGACCAGGAATGTGGTCACAACGATTGCCAGTCCGGGCCAGCCCCAGCTGAACATTGAGCTGAGGGAGACAGTTGCGCCGAAGACGACAAACACCGTCAGCTTGACCAGCTCGACGATGTCGTCGGCGCGTTCAACGAAGGCGTCCGCGATGTCCTTGCGGAGCAGGCCAAGGGTGATCGCCCCGACAAACACGGCGATCAAACCGTTGCCATTGACGACCAAAACGGTGAATGAGTAGATGAAGAGGGCCGAACCGAGGGCATAGAGCGAGATCAGATGGCGCTTGATGTCCTTCATCCCCGATGGCATCAGCTTGGCCGCGATCCAAGCCAGTGACAGTCCCGCAACAACTCCGCCACCGACGTCCTGGAGGAGGAATGTGCCAAGGGTGAAGTTCTTCTGATGGTCAAGGACGGCAACCAGCGCAAGCACTGCCGGGAGGGCGAGCCCATCATTTAGACCGGACTCGAGGTTGAGCGAGTTGCGGATGATGGCTGGGACCCGCGGGTTAGTCACAACCGAGGATGAAAGAACGGGGTCGGTGGGCGCGAGAAGGGCGCCGAGTAGAAACCCCTCCGTCCAAGTCAGGCCAACCACTGTGTGCGCAACCGCGGCGATCACAGCAGCGGTGATTGGCATCGCGAGGACCAGTTTGCGGGCGGGGAGCACCCAGCTTGACTTGAGGATTTCCCCCTCGACTTCAATCCCATCGCGGAAGAGGATTACGACAAGGGCAATGACGGCTAGGTCACTGACGAATGGGGACGAGGCGCTGAAGTGCAGCCAGCCAAAGCCACTTTCACCAACGACAAGGCCGGTGATCACATAGAGAGCAACCATGCTGAGGAACCCCCTGCGGGCCAAGCCAGCCAGTAGGGCGCCGGCCATCAGCAGGACGCCCAACACCAACAAGACATGGTCCAGGCTGCTGGCAGGTGCTGTGGCAATTGTTACGGCGTGGCTCATCCGGGGTAAAGTCTCCCAGCAGGCGCACCCAGCAAGACATTTAAACCGACGAGACCATCACTTTGCGCATAACAGTCATCGGCCGCTCTCCAGCCTGGCAGGACGCCAACGGCGCGTGCAGTGGATATCTCGTTGAGTCGGGCGAAGCCAAGATCCTGATCGATTGCGGGAACGGCGTCTTCGGGAAGCTGCGAGGGCAGCTGGACCACAGGGATCTCGACGCTGTAGTCATCAGCCATTCGCACGGTGATCACATTCTCGACCTCTTCCCGTTCGCTTACGCGCTCATCTATGGGCCACCCCGGACCGCTGGCAAGCCGATCTTGTATCTGCCGCCAGGCGGCATGGAAGTCCTGCGTACGATTGCCGGCTCGTTCGACAACGAGACGCTCATTGAGGACGCATTTGAGACCGTCGAATATGTGCCGGAAGACGGAGTGACGATTGGTGACATCGCAATTGAGATGGCTGAGGTTCCGCACTTCACGCGTGCCTATGCCATGGCGATCTCAACATCTACGCAAGCCAAGTTTGTCTACGGGGCTGACTGTGGCGTGTCCGGCGCACTAGTCGAGCTGGCCCGCGGAGCGGAGGTGCTGATGGTTGAGGCGACCCTGCCAGCCGGGCAGCCCGCTGATCCCCAAGCTGAGAGTGGTCATCTCACACCAGCGCAGGCTGGTCAGATTGCTCGCGATGCTGAGGTGGGACGGCTTGTTCTCACACATGCCAGCGATGTTCTTGACCTTGAGGGGTCTAGGCAGGCGGCAGCGGCGGTGTTTGCCGGGCCGGTCGAGATGTCCGCACAGGGCTCCAGCTGGAATCTGTAGTTCACAAGACTAAAACGCAAGGTATGCTCGAAACACTGGCGGCCGCAAATGTGTCCGCCGCAGCCAAGCCAAACAGCAGGGGGAAACCGTGAGCGCAGATAACAACAGAGACCAAGATTCAGGCGGGATCCTCAAATGGGTCATGTTCGGTGTGATTCTGACTGTGCTTGCAGTAACGCTCAGTGAGGGACTCCGCGAGCGTGTACTTGACGCACTATTCGGTGCCGAAGAGGAGTTCAACTACGAGCCCACCCAGACAGTTCAGTCTGTAGACGGCGCATCTGCCAACGGCAAGGCAGCACCCCCAGTAAGCGAGAAGCAGACTTCCTGAGTGGGGTCTGGCGGCGGCTCAGCCGTCGCGCTTGGTCCAATTGAGGTGGAATCGATCGATTCCGGGCGGCGCAGGCGCCTTCGGAGCTGGGGTGATCTCGTAGACGGTTGCGCAGTAGAAGTTCTTGCGGGTCTTCGTGATCGGAGCCAGAGCATTGGCTAGGTAGTAATTGGAGTGGTAACAGTCTTGGAGTACAAAAGCGGCTCCAGTCCAGTGCACCACTTGGGCAATTGTGAGTCCCCTACCGACGGCCTTTAGTCCTCCCTCGAGAGCAACCTCATTGAAGTAGGACCTACCTTGGAACCTTGGAGTCCAAGTTTCATGACCCACCCAACTGGCACGGTCGCTCCGCCAGGGGACCATCGAGCCATAGAGCGAGTTGGCATAGACCGTTCCCTTACGAGGCGAGTGGGCGATGTAGTCAAGCGCCTGCTCATCCCACTTGGAGATGGCGTAGCCGCCGCGACCTTGGAGCTTCATGTCATCAAGCTGTAACCGGACTTGGCTGATTGCGCCAGGCACCGTAAGGAGGCCAATCAACACAACGGCAACCCCAGCACTCAATGCGGGACCAAGCTTCCCAAGCCGTTGCGACCCTGCCACCTGAGCAAACCATGGGCCTACTCCGATGACTGTGAGCACGGCAAGAGGGATGGTGATGCCCTTGAGCGCGTGGGTTGCGGTGTTCCCGATCTGAGTCGCGTCAATGACGATCAACTGGACGATCGCAACAACTGGCCACAGGCGAATGGCAACATCGCGGAACCGTTCGGGGCGGAACCTCAGGGCGAACGCGGCACCAACAACGAGCGGTCCGAGAATCGCAAATGCTGTCCACCAGCTGGCACCCGCGACATAGTTATTCGCCTGAATCCCGTTAATCCGCCACGCCTCATCAAACTTGCCCAAGAGCGAGTAGTAGACGAGCGGCGCCGTCCCAAAGAGGGCGGTGGTTCCGATCAGGGTTATTCGCCCACGGAGCCCGGCTGAGTCCTCTCCCTTGAGGACAAGGCTGCCGATGATCTCGCCGCCAATGATCACGCCTAGAAGGGTTGCGCCCTGCCACGGCTGAAGCCAAGAGCAGAACAGTGCGATTGCGGCCAATGACCCGGAGAAGCGGATGCCGCGGCTCCTGACAGCGTCGTATCGCATCAGACCGAAGCAGAGCAAGGCAACTGCCACGGCTGTTAGCGAGAAGCCCCAAGACCAGTAGACCGGCCATGCGTCGAAGCCAGCGTAGGTTGTTGCGTCAAGGCTCTTCTTGGGAACATGGCCCTCGAGGATCGCTTTGATGGGGAGCTTGTAGGTGAGTGCGAGCACGATCGCGGCGACGCGCCACCAGCCCTTGGGCAGCATCTGCCCCGCGTACTTCACGACTGCCACGACTAGGCCGGCGATTCCAACTGGCACCCAGAATGCGTAGGCGAGGGGGATCGAGAGGCCAAGGCGATGTAGGCCGGAAGAGATAATCAGTCCCGGGTTGAGGTAGTCCCTAACTAGCGGAGCCGTGTCAAAGAGGTTCGCCGAGAGGAAGTGGTCGGAGCCTTCGCGGACCCATGCCAGGTACTGCATCGAGTCAAAGACATAGCCGAGTGCACCAGTCCAGATCGCCCCGTTGAACAACGCGTTCCAGACGATCACGATTACGACCGTCAGGGACAGGAGCGTGAAGGCGCAAATGGATGCCCAGAGCGCTGCTCTTGAGAGACGCTCGTCGGTTGACGCTTGCTCAGCTGTGGGGGTGACGCCTTCCATGGCGCAAATAATGGCTGTCAGGCAGGCAGCACGTCGGGCTTGGGCGAAACCCACGGCGCGCGGAGGCGCAGATCAAGCTCGTCAGCGAGGCCCTCGATGGGAAGCCTGTCCTGCTTCAGCGAGTCTCGCTCCCTGACTGTGACTGTGTTGTCCTCAAGCGTTTGGTGGTCCACGGTGACGGCGAAGGGGGTCCCGATTTCATCCTGTCGGCGGTAACGCTTGCCGATTGACCCACCCTCGTCGTACTCGCTGTTCATCCGCTGGCGGAGCTCGGCGTGGATCTCCTTGGCCTTCTCGGGATGCCCGTCCTTGCGCATCAGCGGAAGCACGGCAACCTTGACCGGTGCAAGTCGGGGGTGAAGGCGCAGGACGGTGCGGATCTCGCCCTCAACCTCCTCCTCGTCGTACGCGTCACAGAGGAAAGCAAGCATTGCGCGGTCTGCGCCTGCCGCTGGCTCGATTACATGGGGCACATACTTCTCGCCCTTCTGGGGGTCACTCCACTCGATCCTCTCGCCCGATGCAGCAGCGTGCGCGGTGAGGTCAAAGTCACCACGGTTGGCCACGCCCTCAAGCTCCGACCATCCGATCGGGAAGAGGTACTCAATGTCACTTGTGGCCGATGAGTAATGGGACAGCTCAGTTGACTCGTGTGCGCGGAGGCGGAGGTGCGATGGCCGTATTCCCAGATCCAAGTACCACTTCATCCGAGTGTCGCACCAGTGCTCAAACCACTTGTCTGCCTCATCGGGCGGAACAAAGAACTCCATCTCCATCTGTTCAAACTCGCGTGTTCTGAAGATGAAGTTGCCGGGGGTGATCTCGTTGCGGAAGCTCTTACCGGTCTGGGCAATGCCAAATGGCGGGCGCTTACGCGCGAACTGGAGGACGTTCTTGAAGTTGACGAAAATCCCCTGAGCGGTCTCTGGGCGGAGGTAGACAGTCGCGCCCTCTTCCTTGACGGCTCCCATCGTGGTTTGGAACATCAGATTGAAGTCGCGGGCCTCAGTCAGGTCACACTCGCTGGTCTCGCCGGCGGTCTTGGATGGCTTCTTGCCACACGGCAGCTGGTCAATGTGATCAGCGCGGAAGCGCATCTTGCAAGTGCGGCAATCCACCATCGGGTCGGTGAATCCAGCCAAGTGGCCGGAGGCCTCCCAAACCCGGGGGTTCTGGATGATGGCCGAGTCCAACGCGACAACATCGTCGCGTTCGCGGAGCATTGACTGCCACCACGCCTCGCGAACATTTCCCTTCAGGAGAACGCCGTAGTGGCCGTAGTCGTAGGTCGATCCGATGCCGCCGTAGATCTCGGAAGCGGGGAAGACAAAACCACGCCTTTTGGCGAGGGCAACGATCTTTTCCATTGTCACTGCGTCTTGAGCCATATGACCAGCCTAACCGCGGCCGTACAGCGCGGCATCCCGCTGCAACTTGGCTGTTCCGATGGCAAGCGTTGCAAGTGCTCCCCGGTGCTCGGCTGGGCGCTTGTCATTTGCCAAGCGGGAGTACTGCTGGTTGTGCCAGGAGGAGCCAAGGAATGCGTCGACAAACTTGATTGAAGAACGGGGTTCAGAGTCAACTGCGCGCAGTGACTCGCCGGCAAGGACTCGATTGGGAAGGTCGGGCATCAGGGTTATCGGCCGAGCCAAGCCAACGAGGTCAGTTGCCCCCGATTCAACCGCGGCTGCCATCGCTGGTGAGGAGCGGAAGCCGCCACTGACCATCAATGGGAGGTTCGTCTCGCCGCGGAGGCGTTCGGCGAAGTCCAAGAAGTAGGCCTCGCGGGCAATGGTGCTCTGACGCTTGGGAAGTCCGCTCAGCATCTGGGG
>JBAXCW010000052.1:0-6516 GCA_037141275.1 Actinomycetes bacterium | reverse complement strand
TGACAGTGGACGAGAATCGGCCGCGATGCGTCGTCCGCGAGCAGGGCGTCGATCTGCTTCAGGGCCTTGTCATCAGCAAGGTGGGCAAGGATTCTAAGCTCGACTTGCGAGTAATCGCAGGAGACCAGAACCGAGCCTTCTGGCGCGACAAAGCACGCTCGGATTTCCTTGCCGCGGGAGGTCCGAACCGGGATGTTTTGCAGATTGGGGTCGGTTGATGAAAGCCGGCCGGTCGCAGTCGCCGCCTGATTAAAGGTCGTATGGATGCGCCCATCAACAGGGCTGACAAGCTTGGGGAGAGCGTCGAGGTAGGTGGAGATCAACTTCGTTGTCTCCCGCCACTCCTCAATGAGAGGAACTATCGGGTGTTCAGACCTAATCGACTGAAGTACCCGGGCATCAGTTGAGTAGCCGGTCTTGCCCTTGCGGCCCTTTGTAAGCCCGAGCTTCTCGAAGAGGATCCCCCCAACCTGTTGTGGGGATCCAACGCTGAACTCCTCCCCTGCCAGCTCGTGGATCTGCTTCTCGACATCAGCGGCCGCCTTCCTGATCCGCTTGGCAATCGTCTCGAGGGCTTCGATGTCGAGCAGCACGCCCACCCGCTCCATCCCACGAAGAACAGAGATCGCCGGGATCTCAACATCACGAAAAAGCGGGGTCAGCTCAAGCTCACTTAGCTTCGGTCGCTGGACCGCAGCAAGAGCGTAAGTACAGCTCACCGCCGCGACAAGCTCATCATCGCTGGCAGCAGAGATCCCGGCCTCCGCGGACAGCTCATCCAGCGCATACCCGCGCCGCGCGGGGTCAAGCAGGTGCGCTGCGATCATCGTGTCGTGCTCAACCTGGGCTGGCACCCAGCCCAGGCTCTTGGCGTCATGACTGATGATGGGACGGTCACCCAAGGCAACAACCAGCTCCTCGACATCACCTACTGGCCCGGTCAGGACAGACTTGCCATCAGCCGTCACCGCGAAGCGGACTCCAGTGTCGTCCGCAAAGAGCGCTCCCTCAGGAGGCTCATCACCCGAAACAGTGATGGCAAGTGGGCCATCGCCAAATGCGGCCGCTTCTAAGGCCGTTCCTTCCGTCACTCGGGGCTTGACAACCGCCACCGTCGCGCTCACTGCCACTGGCTCATCGGGCGCTGACTCAACCCCCAGATAGCGCTCGAGGCGCTTGAGTGGCTCTCTCAGCTCCCATCGCCTGAAGGTCTCTCTCAGCAAATCGGCATCTGGTGGTCCGCTCGGTGCATCAGATGGCGCCAGGTCGAGCGGGAGATCCCTCTGAGCTGTGGCAATGTCACGGCACATACGCGCGACATCAGCGTGCTCGCGGATCGCCTCTTGCCGCTTGGGCCCCTTCACTTCGTCTACATGGTCAATGACTGCCTCAAGCGAGCCATATTGAGCAAGCAGAGCGGAGGCGGTCTTTTCTCCGACTCCCGGGACACCGGGCAGGTTGTCTGAGCTGTCGCCCTTTAGACCAATCAGGTCGGCGACTAGCTCGGGTCCGACTCCGTAGCGCTCCAGAACTGTCGCTGCGTCATAAGCCTTCACGTCGCTCACACCGCGTCCTGTGGTCACGACGGTCACTAGGTCGTCCACAAGTTGCAGCGCATCGCGATCACCAGTCACGATCGTGACGTGGATCCCCTCCTTCTTGGCCCGCTCGGCGAGAGTTGCGATCACATCATCAGCCTCACAGCCCTCCACGGCGGCATTGAGATGGCCGAATGCAGAGCAAAGTCCTTCCAGGTGTGGCCACTGCTCCTTGAGGAGATCGGGGCGTGAGATCCGTCCTGCTTTGTATTCCGGGTAGATCTCGCGGCGTCCACTGTGCCCTTTATCCCAAGCGACAATGGTTGGTCGGAACCCGTAGTCGGTGATCAACCGGGTCAGCATTTGGGCGAATCCGAGAATCGCATTTGTCGGCTCGCCCTTGGATGTCGCGATCGTCTCGGGGAGCGCATAAAACGCCCGGTAAGCCAGTGAGCTTCCGTCGATCAGAACCAGTTCGCGCTTTTCTTCACCCATTCCCGGAGACGCTACCGTCGCCGGCGGCCGCCCGCCGCGCACGCCTCGATGATCCACTCCGACCAACGGCTGCGTATGATCGGTGTCCCTTCGGCATCGGCTATTCGAGCCTGCCTCTCAGTCCACCCGAGAAGACATGACTACAACAAGCGCCCAATACACACTGACCATCCGAGTCGAACTGCTCCATCACCCGGGCATGCTTGGCCATGTAACAACGGCCATCGGAGCCGCTGGAGGCACCATTGGCGCAGTCGACCTTGTCGAGGTCGATGGCGACATCACCCTCCGCGATATCAGCGTTATGGCCTCAGACCGTAACCACTGGTCCCGAATCCTTGAAGCAATCGACGGCGTCGAGGGCTCACGAGTCATCGACACCACCGACCGCACATTCCTGATGCATGTCGGTGGCAAGATCGAGCAGCACAACCGCTTCCCGGTCAAGACCCGTGATGACCTTTCAATGGCCTACACGCCTGGCGTGGCCAGAGTTTGCAAGGCAATCCACGACGATCCCGACAAGGCTTTCCAGTACACAATCAAGCGCAACACGGTTGCAATTGTTTCTGACGGAACCGCTGTGCTGGGACTCGGCGACATTGGCCCTCGCGCCGCAATGCCCGTCATGGAAGGCAAGGCTGTTCTCCTCAAGGAGTTCGCTGGAGTAGATGGCTTCCCTATCTGCCTAGACACCACAGACGTTGAGGAGATCATCGCCACCGTTAAGGCAATCTCACCAACATTTGGTGGGATCAACCTTGAGGACATTTCCGCCCCCCGCTGCTTTGAGATCGAAGACAGGCTCCGCGCAGAGCTCGACATCCCCGTGTTTCATGATGACCAGCACGGGACCGCGGTCGTCGTCCTCGCGGCCCTGATGAACGCCGCAAAGCTGCTCGACAAGGAACTGAGTGACATGAAGGCCCTTGTCGTTGGCCTCGGCGCCGCAGGCGTAGCGGTCACAAAGATGCTGATCGCTGGCGGCCTTACTGACATCATCGGCTGCGATTCCCAAGGCGCGGTTCACACAGAACGCGCTGACTACGTTGACGGCTCGATGCCGCCAATCAAGCGCTGGTATGCCGAAACCACAAATCCGGCCCACCTGAGCGGCGGGCCTGCCGATGTCATCGAAGGCTGCGACCTCTTCATTGGCCTCTCCGGTGCCAAGGTCATGGCCCCAGAGGCCCTAAAAAAGATGGCCGACGACGCAATTGTCTTTGCTATGGCAAATCCCGATCCCGAGATTGCCCCAGAAGAGGCAGAGAAGTACGTCAAGATCGTCGCTACTGGTCGCTCGGACTATCCGAACCAGATCAACAACGTTCTCTGCTTCCCCGGGATGTTCCGCGGAGCACTCGATGTCCGCGCTAGCGACATCACGGAAGGCATGAAGCTCGCCGCAGCCGAGGCAATCGCAGCGATTGTCAAGCCTGAGGAGCTCGCTTCTTGCTACATAATTCCGTCGGTATTCAACCGTGAGGTCGCGCCAGCCGTAGCAGAGGCAGTGGCCCGCGAAGCACGGGCCTCCGGACACGCCGTAGCCGGGAACGAACTCGGCTTCGCGCAGTCCGACTCAGACCAACTGCACGCCAGCTAAAAGACTGGCGGGCGAAGGAGCCCCCAGAACATGAAGATCACCGTCACAGGAGCCACGGGCATGATTGGCCGAACGCTGGTTGCGCAGCTCAAACAGCGAGGCGACGAGGTCACCGTCCTTTCGCGCAATCCCGAAGCCGCAGAAGCTGCCCTTGGAGTCAAAGCCGTCGCTTGGAACCCAGAATCCGAGCAGGCACCGGTTGCTGTTATCTCGCACTCCGAGGCCGTCATCCATCTCGCGGGCGAATCTGTTGCCCAGCGCTGGACCGTCAAGGCAAAGGCGGGAATCCGCTCCTCGCGAGTTGATGGAACCGCCAACCTTGTTGCCGCAATGCGGCAGGCAGATGTCAAGCCCCGGGTCTTCATCAGCGGCTCAGCTGTTGGTTGGTACGGGCCGCGCGACGCATCCCCCGTCACGGAGGGTTCAAGCCCTGGTGAGGATTTTCTTGCCCAAGTCTGCGTTGATTGGGAAACCGCCGCCCAGGAGGCAGTTGAGCTTGGGATTCGGACCGTAATCCTGCGTACC
Organism: Actinomycetes bacterium; assembly: GCA_037141275.1. Classification (GTDB taxonomy): domain Bacteria; phylum Actinomycetota; class Thermoleophilia; order Solirubrobacterales; family Solirubrobacteraceae; genus WLNJ01. The sequence continues at coordinate 2,355 of JBAXCW010000052.1, read as the reverse complement.
GGAGTCGTATTGAGCTCAAACGGTGGAGCGCTCTCCCGCATGCTTCCGCCCTTCAAGGCCGGAGTTGGAGGCCCCGTTGCTGGGGGGAAGCAGATGGTTCCTTGGATTCACATCGACGACATTGTGGGTCTGATCCTGGCGTCGCTTGACGGTGACGAGCGCTGGTCTGGAGTATTCAATGCCACGGCTCCCCACCCCGTTTCCAATACGGAGCTCTCTAAAACCCTTGGGCGGGTTCTGCGCCGACCGGCCTTCGCTCCCGTCCCAGCCTTTGCGATCAAGGCTATGTACGGAGAAATGGCTCAGATCGTTACTACCGGACAGAACGCAGTCCCAGCCCGTGCCTCCGAACTAGGCTTTCGGTGGAGGCAGCCGGAGCTAGAAAGCGCCCTCCGTCAACTGCTTTCGCGCTGAGGTTCAGCCGGCCTGATTTCCAGCCGCTGGGCGTGGCGTTGGCCTAGGCGCTCGTAGTCGCTTGGCGAAGATGATCCGGCCACGACTGATGCGGTATTGCCCATAGGAGTTGACTGTCGTGTCGCCCCTCCTCAGGACCCTATAAGCCCCTAGAACCTTGCTCACGTGCCTATGCGCAACGGCGCAAGCAATGATTGATGAACGGTTGGGAAGACCCTTAACCAGACGAGCCTGACTAAGGCATCCCAGGGCCAACTCGGCTGCGGCATAGCCCGACACAACGGCCGGAGCAACGAGCGAGCCGCCCACAGTTGAGAGCCGGTCAATCAAGTACCGGCCGGCCCTCGGATAGAGCCCGGGATCACCGAGGGTGCCCACCAATGTGACGCGCCTTCCGAGGGCGTTGGAAATCCCACCCCACCTCGGATCACTGATCGAACGGTTGATCAAGGCATCCGGGAGAAGGATCTGGGACTTCGGATTCGCCCTAGCGGCGTCTGTGATGACCCTGACTGCGTCCTTCCCCGGCTCTCCCGCATAGAAGATGCAAGCAGCCCGAACTGAATGGACCTGCGCTCGGTAAGCGTCATCCCGGGGTTGCACTGTGGCCGTGGCAGTAACCGGAAGACCACGCGCCTCCGCCTCAAACGTCACTATCTCTCCCAGGCCAGCTCCGTAGATCGAGCCATCGTTGAGGACTGCAAGGGAATCGCACCGGCGTCCCTTCGCCAACTCCACGGTCAGGGCGCCCTGCATGCCGTCCCTAGCTACTAGCCTGACCAGTGTGCGGCGGCCTGTGGGGAAGTACTGGTAGGGCTCGCCCGGCCCCGCGCCAACCCCTCCGACAGTAAGTCCCTCCGCCGTGGACGAAGGAGTGATCTGAAGTACCCCAGCCTGATTGAGGATGGGCAGAGCAACAGCGGTTCCACCCGATTCAACCTCACCGATATAGGCAAAAGTAGTCGGGTCAAGAGTCGCGCGGCGAGCGTTCTCAGCCGCGACACCGGCGTCCCAGCCCGTGCCACCCACCGCCGAGCTGTCTAGAGCCACATAGTGAACCCGGTAGGTTCGCTCCCTCTCGCTCAGGTCATAGACCGCGCCGCGAATAGCCCTCTCGACCAACCGCGATTGCAGACGCTGGGGTCCCCTGTGGGCCATGCTTGACCAGAGGGTCACAACATGCCGAGTGTCCTTTGGGGGTTTGACATCCCCTCCACCGCAGCCAGTTGCCACTAGTACGAAGAGGATTGTTAGGGCCCCGACCGCACGATGCTTCACGGCAGAACCCCGACAAAGACGGGTCCGCCTGGCGCTGCTTTCCAGGCCCCAACAGGAGCCGTAGGCCAGTTGCCAGCAGCGTCTAGCCGGATCGGGCCGAGAAGTGAGTTGACAGTCCTGACCCTCCTCAGCTCGTCCGTGACCCTCAGCCGTAGGGCGTCCTGGCTCGGGATCGAATACTCACCAGCGTGCCTCGCCCTGCTGATGGCACGCAACACAGCCTCCATGGCGGCCGCTCCGCGCAGCGCACCAGGAGTAGGAAGCGACCCCCACTCCTCCTTAAACAGCTTCTCCAGCCTCGCTCCCTGACTGCCCTGCAGCGCGGAGGGAACGGCGCCTGAGTAGCCAATTGTCCCACCAGTGACCGCTGGAAGCGTTTGGAGGAACCCGGGTGGAACTGCTGGGCCGGTCACCATCAGCTGCTTAGCTCTGCTGTCCTTAATCGTGGACCAGAAGGAACCCTGCGCCACACCTGGGGATCCAGTCCAGATGATCGCTTGCGCTCTCAATGTGTCTGCCTCTGCGGCAATACCCTCCCAATCTGCGTTGCCAGCCGGGACCGACTCATGTCCAACAAGCGTGATCCCAGAGCGTGGCGCAAGCTGCTCGACCGCCGAGGAGTAGGAGTCCCCCGCAGTATCTCCCCCATCGACGGTGAGGACC
>JBAXCW010000051.1:0-6520 GCA_037141275.1 Actinomycetes bacterium | reverse complement strand
TTGACCCAATGCGCGCGCTTGAAGCGCGGATGGATGGGTTTGAAGTCCTGCCAGCGCTAGCAGCAGCAGGGCGCGGCGATGTGTTCATCACAGTGACAGGCAGTGTTGGGGTTCTGAGCAAAGAGCACTTTGAGCTGATGAAGGATGGTGCGGTACTTGCCAACGCCGGCCATTTCGACGTGGAGATCGATATCGCTGCGCTCCGTAGCGCTGGAGGAACCCCACTTGAGGCCAGACCCCTAGTTGAGCAGTACAGCCTTGGTGCTAATAAGCTCAACCTGATCGCAGGCGGTCGCGTTGTCAATCTTGCGGCGGCCGAAGGCCACCCTGCTTCTGTGATGGACATGTCATTCGCAACCCAAGCCCTGACAGCCGCGCGGCTGGCGAGTGGGGATCGTCTTGCGCCAGGAGTGCAGCCTGTGCCGACGGAAATCGATGAGGAAGTCGCGGGCCTCAAACTCGCCTCGATGGGTGTTGAGATCGACAGTCTCACCGATGACCAGCGGGTCTACAGGCATTCGTGGCGTCCCGACGCTTCCGCCCAATAGCATCGGTCCCGTGGACGACGCGTTTCTAGCCGCTAGGCAAAAGCTTGAATCCGACGGGGCCGGGTTAGCTGCGGTCGAAGCGTTCGTCAGATTCCACCACCAGCTGGCCGAAGGGCAACGCGGGCTGATTGGCGAGAACTCAATTGAGCCGATCAGTGAGATTCCTGACGCCGAGGATCTCCCCGCTGTTGAGAATCACGAGGCGCTCGGTAGAACAGTTGTAATCAAGCTCAACGGCGGCCTTGGGACTGGCATGGGCATGACCAAGGCAAAGTCTCTGATTGAAGCTAAGGAGGGCCTCTCGTTCCTTGACATCGTTGCCCGTCAGGTGCTTGCCCTGCGAGAGGCAACAGGTGCTCAACTACCGCTGGTTCTGATGAACAGCTTCGCCACACGCGCCGACACCCTTGAGGCGCTGAGCGCCTACCCCGGCCTTGCTACCAATGGGGTTCGGCTTGATTTCCTCCAGAATCGCGTCCCGAAATTGCACGCCGGGAGCCTCCTCCCAGTCGAATGGGCTGCCGACCCTGAACTTGAGTGGGCGCCTCCCGGACACGGCGACCTCTACACGGCCCTTGTCACCTCAGGCACCCTTGAGGAGCTTCGAGCGGAGGGCTTCCGCTACGCCTTTGTTTCTAACGCGGACAACCTTGGAGCGGTTCTTGACGAGCGGATCTTGAACTGGTTTGCCTCCAAGGAGATTCCGTTCCTGATGGAGGTGGCCGACCGCACGGCAGCTGACCGCAAGGGCGGACATCTGGCTAGGCGACCTGGTGGCGGGTTGGTGTTGCGCGAGGTCGCGCAGACAGCGGATGCGGACCTGGGCGCCTTCCAAGACGTTGACCGCCACAGGTACTTCAACACGAACTCCCTCTGGGTTGACCTGGACGCGCTTGCCAAGGCACTTGACGTGGGGGATGGTGTGTTGGATCTGCCGATGATTGTCAACCACAAGACCGTTGACCCAACTGACCCAACCTCGCCCGAGGTGATTCAGCTCGAGTCCGCAATGGGCGCGGCGATCGCACTGTTTGAAGGTGCCCAAGCGCTTCGCGTTCCACGTTCTCGCTTCGCGCCGGTGAAGACCACGGGTGACCTTCTGGCTGTTAGGTCGGACGCCTATGTCCTTACCCCCGATTCCCATGTGGTGTTAGACCCCCGACGCGAAGGCAGGCCGCCGGTCGTCGACCTAGATGGGGCGCACTACAAGCTGCTCGCTGATTTCGAGGATCACTTCCCGGCTGGCCCCCCGTCGCTGATCAACTGCGAGTCGCTCAAGGTTGAAGGTGATGTTCTCTTCGGCCACGGAGTTGTGGTCGAGGGAGACATGACAGTCGATGCTGGTGGCGTTGGCAAGGCGGCTGTAAGCGACGGGACGACACTGAAAGGTAAGTAAGGGCGCAGTTCTGATCCACTTCCGGATCGGAGTTCGCTAGGCTCGCCAACAATGAATAGATCCCGGATATGTCTCGTTCTCTCGCTGTCCACGGCCCTTGCGCTCGTCGCAGCGCCGGGTGCATCGGCTGTCCCCGTTCCAGACCCGACGGCGAGCATTGGCGCCACTCGTGGCGCCGGGGCAAGCGGCTGCGTCGCGTCAAGCAAGGTAGTCAAGTTCACGCTTAACCCGCTGGACAGCTATTACACCTTCAGCGGTGCGACTGTGACCCTTGATGGCAAGCGGATCACCAGCAAGACCTACGCAGGGTTGGGGGGCGCTGGCTTTGGCTCGCCGGTCCGAGCGTTCAATGTGCGGGTCCGGCTCAGCGCGCTCCGCGCAGGCAGGCATCGCGTCAAGCTAGTTGGGACTACTTACGGTCTGCTGGGGCGCCACAGTGCAAATCAAGCGTCAAGTGTCTTCGTGCCAGGCGGCCCACCGCTGTTTCGCGGGACCGTCACCACCACGCGCGTGATCACCAAGTGCGCCACTGCGTTCACGGGCTGAGATGACTGCCCCTCGCACGACAGCTGTCGCCGTGTCCCTCACTTGCATCCTCGCCCTTGCCCTGGCGCCGGGTGCCAGCGCTGGACGAGCGCAGCCGATCAGCACGATCAGCTCCACCAAAGGCTCAGGAGCTAACGGGTGTGTCGCGGCGAGCAAGTCAATTCGCTTTACAAGTACCCCTGACTACGTGGTTCAGGAGACCCGCAGAATGGTTGTCAGGCTTGACGGCAGGGTTGTCGCGACCGGGGACTTCACCGGCCCGGGGGTCAAGTCGATGCTGAGGACCATCGGCCTCCGTGGCCATAGCGCTGGGAGTCACCTGATCCAGCTCTCAAGCTATTACTTCTACAACATTTCAGTCAGGCAGAGGACGGACGCTCGGCCGGCCGGAGTGCTGCTTGACGTCGTGAATGTCTACGCGCGAATCACACACTGCGCAGCCGCGCGTCCCAAGCCGCACTACACCGGCTGAGCTGGACTTAGGCCCGACTTGGGGCCTCGGCGGCGGCATCCTCTTGGAGCTGACGTCGCTCGCTGTCAGCAAGCATCTTGAGGAAGAGCACCGCAAAGGCGATGCCCATCACCAAGGTCTGTTCGGTGGCCATTACCGTTCCAGCGACGTGCTGGTCAGTCAGCGGGTCCATCCCCATGAAGCTGCCCGTGTACGCATAGAGCGAGCTAGGGGAGAAGATCAGCACGATGCCGAGGATTCCCACGAGGATCTTTGTTGTGGCCATGTAGAGAACGGGACCCGTTCCGGCAAGGTGGTAGCGGACCCGAACTGGACTCATCAGGTGCCACCAGTAGAGGATCCCTGCCGTAAGCAGTGTCATGTGCTCAAGTGCGTGGACGCTCGAGTTCTTAAGGGCTTGGTTGTAGAGGGCCGGCACATGCCACGCGTACATCAGCCCGCAGTACGCGACAACGGCGAACGCAGGTAGGGCCAGAAAGCCAACCTTGGCTTCGACCCCGTGGAGGCGCTTTGTGATGGGGCGCAGCATTGCCTTCGTGAGCCCGGCAAAGAGGAGGATGGGGATCAGATCAAGGAGGACAACGTGCTGAACCATGTGCATGGTGGCTGACTGTTCAGCCCAGCGGTCAAGTGGAGGGCCTAGGGCTAGGGCCATCAGTCCGCAGCCAGCCGCGAAGGCGATCAGCCTGCCGACTCCAGGCGAGCGTGTCTTGGGGTCTTGTCGACAACTGATCCAGCGCCAGAGGTAGACCGCTAGGTAGAGCCCGGCGATTACTGCGACCAAGGGGGACCCGGCATCAGGACCCGCTGCTGGGGCTGTGGCAAGTAGATCTGCGGCGCTCACGCGCTTGATCGTCGCAGGCTGCCGCACCTAGGTGTCATTCGGGGTGCAACCGTTGATGGATGCCTGTCGTGGAGAGCCTCCAACAGTTGGTCAGTTTGCTGATCCCACCCGTATGCCTTGGGTGTGGGTGCGAGCCTGTGCGCCCCCGCGCGGTTCTATGCAGCGAGTGTGCTGAGGGCATGCCGCTGCTGACTGGTCGCCTCTGTCAGCGTTGCGCGCTCCCTGTGCCTTGTGACAGCTGCCCTGCCCATGGCGCCCCTTGGGAGTCCTCAACGGCAGCCTGTTCGCATGAGGGGCCTGCGAGGGGGTTGGTGATGGCTCTTAAGTCCTCTGGGGCAAAGCGGGTGGCTGCCCATATGGCGAAGTTGATTGCTGAGGCCGCGCTCCCCACGGAGGCTGTCGCACTTGTGCCCATGCCACCAGACCCAGCTCGGCTCAGGGCAACCGGGGTGGACCACGCCCGAATTCTGGCGGAACAGCTATCAGCGCTTACTGGGCGTCCTGTCCTTCGAGTGCTCGAGAGGCTGCCTAGAGGCCAATCCGTCAGGCAGGTCGGGGCGTCGCGTCAGGAACGCAAACAGCCTGGGCGGATTCAGATCAGTGGTAGGGGGATCGTGCCGTCGCGCTGCGTTGTCGTTGACGACGTCTACACGACGGGCGCTTCACTCCAAGCGGCCTGTTCAGGACTCCTGCTCTCTGGTGCTCAGGTGGTCCACTGTGCCGTATTTGCAAGGGCGCTCCCGCCCGGCTTTGCCCGCCCGATGCCGCGCAGTTGGTAGCCTCGACGAGTGTCCATTATTGAGCGTGCACTTCGCATCGGCGAGGGAAAGAAGTACAAGCAGTTTGAGGAGCGGGTCAAGCGCATCGCTGCGTGGGAACCCGAACTCGAACTTCTCGACGATGCAGAGCTCAGAGCAGCCGCGGATGGCCTGCGTGAGAGGGCCCGCGGGGATGAACCAGAGTCACTAGATGAGCTGCTGGAAGAGTGCTTTGCTCTTGTCCGCGAAGCCGGCAAACGCACGATGGGAATGCGGCATTTCGATGTTCAGCTGGTAGGCGGCATGGTGCTCCACAGCGGTGCCATCGCAGAGATGAAGACCGGTGAGGGCAAGACGCTGACCGCAACGCTCGCTGTTGTCCTCAACAGCCTCTCCGGAAGAGGCGTTCATGTCGTGACTGTCAATGACTATCTTGCCCGCCGTGACGCTGAGTGGATGATGCCGATCTACGAGCAGCTTGGTGTCAGCGTCGGGATTCTCCAAAACCTGCAGGACTACGAGTCCAAGCGTGCCTCATACGCCTGCGATGCGACCTACGGCACCAACTCGGAGTTCGGCTTCGACTATCTCCGGGACAACATGGCGACATCCCTTGAGGAGAAGGTCCAGCACGGGGGGCGCGCCAAGGCGGGGGAAGGAATCAAGGCCCACATCTTTGCCGTGGTTGATGAGGTTGACAACATCCTCATTGATGAGGCGCGTACCCCGCTGATCATCAGCGGCGCTCCCGAGCAGGCAGCTGACCTTTACGCCAAGTTCGCCAAGCTGGCCAAGACCATGAGCTCCGGCGAGAAGCCTGAGGGGATGGACCCGAAGACCAAGAAGGAGTTCGTTGCAGACTTCGACTTCGAGTTTGAGGAGAAGCACAAGACTGTCGCGGTAACGGAGCAGGGAGTCTCTAAGGCTGAGCGGTTCATGGGAATCGATCATCTCTACCGAGCTGAGAATGGCTATCTCGTCAACCACCTGATTCAGTCGCTCAAGGCCGAGTCCCTTTACAAGCGTGATGTGGACTACGCAGTCGTTGATGGCGAGGTCAAGATCATCGATGAGTACACGGGCAGAATTCTTGACGGACGCCGTTGGTCCGAGGGCTTGCACCAGGCGGTTGAGGCCAAGGAAGGCGTGCGTGTTCAGGAGGAGAACCAGACCCTCGCAACCGTCACGCTTCAGAACTACTTCAGGATGTACGAGAAGCTCGCGGGTATGACTGGTACTGCTCTCACTGAGGCCACAGAGTTCATGAAGATCTACGAACTTCAGGTTGTTCAGATCCCGACCAACCAGGAGATGATCCGCGACGATCGCAACGACCAAGTGTTCAAGACGCGCGAAGGTAAGTGGAGCGCTGTGGTCAGGGAGATCCGCGAGCGCAACGGGAACGATCAGCCGGTCCTTGTCGGAACTATCTCCGTTGAGGTCTCCGAGATCCTCTCCGAACGCCTTCGTAAGCATGGGATTCCACACAGCGTCCTCAATGCGAAGCCTGAGTTTGCCGAAAAGGAGGGCGAGACCATCGCCCTCGCGGGCCTGCCCGGCGCGGTGACGATTGCCACCAACATGGCTGGCCGTGGCGTTGACATCAAGCTTGGAGGCAGTGTTGAGGCGCTCGTTGAGCACGCAGCAGAGAAGGAAGGCATCAAGCCTGGAAGTGAGAAGTGGGATGCTGCTGCCGCCCGCCTCACCTCTGACATTGAGGCCCAAGTGGAGGCCGATCGAGCCCGCGTGATGGAGGCCGGCGGACTTTGCATCATCGGCACTGAACGCCACGAATCTAGGCGGATCGACAATCAGCTCCGAGGCCGCGCGGGCCGTCAGGGCGACCCCGGCTTCTCCCGGTTCTTCCTCTCAGCAGAGGACGACCTCGTCCGGCTCTTTGCAGGCGACCGGATCTACAAGATTCTTGACCGCCTCGGCGGCACCGACGAGGACGGC
>JBAXCW010000050.1:0-6536 GCA_037141275.1 Actinomycetes bacterium | reverse complement strand
AGGCTTGGGCACCCTCATGATCTCAGGGGTTGAACGAGCCTTTCGGTTCGTTCACGTTGGAAACCCGCAAGTGACCATCGAGTTCTCAACCAGCGAGGAAGTAGAAGCCCTAGATCTTCCATCGATTGGGCCAGCAATTGAGACCGACGCTCGGTTCCCTAACCGTACCAACGTCTCGTTCTGGGCGCGGGAGGGCGCTGGGATTCGAGCTCGCATCTTTGAGCGCGGGGTGGGGGAGACAATGTCATCTGGAACAGGATCCTCAGGAGCCGCGGTTGCCGCCCACCTTGCCGGTGCTGGCGATTCACTTGATGTTCGACTTGACGGCGGCACCCTGAACGTCAACATCGGAGCGGGTCTCGAGCTGGACCTGACCGGATGGGCCATTCCCGTCTACGCTGCGGTTCTCGCCCCAGAAACAGTGGAGGAACTCTCTTGAAGTCCAGCAGCCGTCTCGACCTAATCCCGCCGTATCTCTTTGCGGAACTTGAGCGCAAGATTGCTGAGAAGAAGGCCGCCGGCATCGATGTGATCTCGCTTGGCATTGGCGATCCCGACACGCCTACGTTTCCTGCCGTAGTAGCCGCGGGGCAGGAGGCACTTGCGGATCCCTCTACGCACCAGTACCCATCAAATAGGGGACGGGCTGAGTTCCGCGACGCGCTTTCCGACTTCTACTCCCGCCGCTTCGGAGTTGGGCTCGATTCCGACACCGAGGTCATCCCCGCTATTGGAGCGAAGGAATGCATCTTCAACCTCAGCCTTGCCTTCCTAGACGGCGACGGCATCGCCCTCGCAGCTGACCCTGGCTACCCCGTATATACAGCCGGTCCGAAGCTTGTTGGCGCAGATGCGCATCTGATGCCCTTGGTGCCGGAGCTCGGGTTTGTGCCCGACCTTGCCGCCATTCCAGCTGATGTCGCAGCGCGCGCGCGCCTGATGTTCTTCAACTATCCGAACAACCCAACAGGGGCCGTTGCACCTGAAGGGTTCTTTGAGCAAGTTGTCGACTTTGCTCGCGAGCACGACATCCTCGCTGTCCATGACAACGCCTATAGCGAGACCACCTACGACCGTTATGTTGCGCCCAGCTTCCTCGCCACACCGGGAGCCAAGGAGATCGGTGTTGAGGTCTTCTCCCTCTCAAAGGGTTGGAACATGACTGGTTGGCGCTGCGCGGCAATGGTCGGTAACGCTGAGGCAATAGCGACCTATTGGAAGCTGAAGAGCAACGTTGATAGCGGGCTATTCGAGGCGATCCAGCTTGCCGGCGCTCGGGCATTACAGCCAGACATGGAGCTCGAGGTGGACCGGATGTGTGAGCTCTATGCCCGCAGACGAGACTTGGTCTGTGACGCGCTCGCTGCTGCTGGCGTTGCGGTCACCGCCCCTAAGGGCACGATCTATATCTGGGCCCCCATCCCCGATGGTTATGCCAGCGCTGCCGAGTACTGCGAGTACGTGCTCGAGGAGGCCGCTGTTGTCATCTCCCCCGGTGGGGCCTACGGTCCCAATGGAGAGGGTTTCTTCCGAATCAGCCTGACCACGCCCGACCACCTTCTTAGTGAGGCCGTCGCGCGTATTGCGGCGCTTGGAACACGCTCCCCAGCATGAGGAGCTGAGAGCGCTGTCATCCCAAGCTGGGGGCGGTTCGAAGGGCACACGTAGAGCGGCACAGAGGGCGTTCCTGATCCACGCTGGGACGGAAGCAAGCCAGGGACTAGATGAGCTCCGGGAGCTGATGAAGACTGCCGGGGCAGCCACAGTTGGCACAGCAACACAGACGCGTTCTGAACCCCATCCGGACTCCTATATGGGAAGCGGGAAGGCTCTGGAGATTCTTGATCAGATCAAGGCAACCGACGCGAACTTGGTTGTCGCTGATGACGAGCTGAGTCCTCGGCAGGAGCGAAACCTTGAGGAGATCCTCAAGATGCCCGTTGTTGACCGCACCGCAGTAATTCTCGACATCTTTGCTCTCCACGCTGGGTCGGCTGAAGGCAAGCTCCAGGTGGAGCTCGCTCAGCTCGAGTACAACCTTGCCCGCATGAGGGGGCTCTGGACCCACCTTGAGCGCCTCGGCGGAGGAATTGGCACCAGAGGACCAGGCGAATCCCAGCTCGAGACAGACCGTCGACTCGCCAGGGACCGGATTTCAACCGTCCGTAAGCGGCTGAACAAGGTGCAGTCCAATCGCAAGCTGATGCGCTCAGAGCGGGAACGGACCGAAGTACCGCAGATAGCCCTCGTGGGCTACACGAACGCTGGGAAGAGCACTCTGATGAATAGCGTCACCGGCTCTGAGGTCGGAATCCGCGACGAGCTCTTCCACACGCTCGATCCCACCACCCGGCAGTTCGAACACCGGGGGAGGAACTACGTGATGACGGATACGGTCGGATTCATCCGGAAGCTGCCCCACCAGCTCGTTGACGCCTTCGGGGCAACCCTGGAAGAGACAATCCACGCAGAAGTTCTTGTGCTCGTCGAGGACGGGTCGCAGCCACCACAGGAACGGCAGGAACGCAGGGAGGCCGTTGAGGAGACGCTCTCCCAAATAGGGGCCTCGGAACTGCCCCGCCTGACTGTTGTCAACAAGAGCGACCTGATGTCCGCAGCTGAGATTGAGGAAATGCAGATCCAACGGCCTGAGGTGCTCATGGTCAGCGCTGAGACCGGGGAGGGGGTAGGGCAGCTACTAGATGCTGCCAGCGCATCAATCGGATCCCGCATGGTTGAGGTACACCTTCTGATCCCATATTCCGAAGGCAGGCTGCTCGACGAGATCTACCGAGTTGCCGGGGACCTCACCCGTGAATCAGGGGAGACCGGGGTTGAGCTGACCGCCAAGATGCGGCCGGACCAAGCCGCACGATATTCACGATTTGCGATTGACTGAGCAAGAGATGAAGGTCCGCTTCCAACAACTCCACCCCCGCGCGTTGCTTCCAGCGCACGCAGTCTCTGGGGACGCCGGGATGGACCTCTGTTGCCTCGATGAGTTCTCGCTCGAGCCAGAGGAGCGCCTCCTAGTGGCAACGGGGCTCGCCGTTGAGATCCCGACACAACACGCTGGGCTGGTCCTCCCGCGATCGGGGCTCGCTCTCAAACACGGCATCACCTTGGCTAACTCTCCGGGGCTGATTGATTCCGGGTACAGGGGCGAACTCAAGCTCATCCTTGTCAACACGGACGCACGCACGCCCTTCCACGCCGAGGCAGGCACTCGCGTCGCTCAGCTAGTCGTAATCGGCTTCTCGACCGTAGAGGCCGAGTGGGCGAGCGACCTTTCGGTCAGCGAACGCGACCAAGGCGGTTTCGGTTCAACCGGAGTTGAGCCAAACAGCTGAGCACTGCTAGCCGGACCGGCAGGTCAGGCTGGAACTAGTTCGCCGCAGCCCTCAAGATTGTCGGTAAGGCGGTCTGTTCTCTCCTCGGACCAGCGCTCGGACTCAACAAGGAGAGCGATAACTGCGGTTGAAGCTTCGAGAGCCTCACTGCGACCATCCTCATCGAAGAACAGCACATCAGCGGTATGCCGCAAAGCAGCCGCCTCATCGGGACGAAGGGTCACGCCCGACTCAGTGTCGAGAACAGCGATCACCTTGAGATATGCCTCTGCTCGTTGTGCGTTCATAGGCAGAGTCTAGAACGATCTGCGGACAATCGCTCAGTTACTTCAAAAAGCGGGCGCGTCAGCCCACTCAACCCCGGCGGCGGTCCGTGCCACACGGTGCGCTGCTATCTCCAGAGAGTCGTCAAGTTGAGGCAGATCCTCTAGCTCAAGCCCAAGTGATCTAGCGATCAACCAGTCGGCTAGCCACCAGTTCTTGGGAAGCAGGGGGCCGTGGAGGTAGGTGGCTATAGAGGCTCCTATACGAGCACCCTCCAATCCCGACGAGCCGTCATTGCCATGCCCTTTCAGAACTGTTCCCAACGGAGAAGTCCCGCTACTGAGGGCAGTCCTGCCGGCATGGTTCTCAAACCCGGCAAGAACGCCACCCGTTGGGCCGCCTAGGTCGGTTCGAATAGCAATCGGACCGATCAGGCGATCGTTTCCCTGCGTGGTGGTGGCATCAATTGCACCTATGCCGGAGATCTCTAGCCCCGGCCCCGTATATGCATGGCCGAGCAGCTGATACCCCCCACAGACCGCGAGGAGGGGTCGGCCACGCCCGATCCAGTCCCCAAGGACGTCCGCTTTGCGACCCTTCAGATCTTCTCCACATCGGACTTGATCTCGGTCCTGACCACCGCCTACATAGACAAGGTCAAAGGAGCGCTCCTCAAGCTCATCGCCGACCCCTACAGGTGTCACCTCAAAACTGATGCCGCGCCACTCGCACCTACGTCGCAGGAACTCAATGTTCCCCCTGTCCGCATAGATGTTGAGCAGAGTGGGGTAGAGCACTGCAACCCGAAGTGTCTTGAGCTCAGACAGCATCAAAAACCGCCACATTCATGTCAACAACGCCACCGCTCGAAGGGATGTGACGTGCACCGCTCAGCCGGAAGTGAGGTCCGGCGGCCTCTTCAAGATCCAAGCTCGAAAGCTCTCTGAGGCGTTCGTATGACGCCCCCCGGTTTCGCTGGCTCGCCTCCCTGTTCCAGCGAACCGTATGCACAGCACCATCAAAGGAAATCTGATCAACCTCACTCCGAACATGGCCTTGTCCACTACCGGCGGGGGAGAAGCCACCCCTAGACGGAAAGCTCTGGCTACTTCGGCCCAGATCACTCACATACGCCGCAGCAAATCGTGTTCCGCTTCGGCATGCGCCTCGCAGGCTTGCGAAGAACCCGCCGAGGCGGTCCTCGGCTGCCAGTGTGTTGACCAGCAGCAACGGAGCCAAGACAAGATCACACTCAATCAAGGAGTCGGTCTCCATCTCAGCAACGTCTGAGCAAACTGTCCTGACCCGAGTGCCTGGCGATTGGTTAGCCCTAAGCGCTGTGAGCAGCCGTTCATCCCGATCAACTGCAACTGTCGGATGCCCCAGACTTGCGAGCCTCAGGGCAACACGACCGGTTCCAGAACCGAGTTCTGCCACGCAGCCCGTCGAGCGATCAGCCAAGGCCGTCCAAACAGGAAGGTCAGCCTCAAACCCGGAGTGTTCAACGCTGTGCCACATGGCGGCGGCCGCGGTCATACCACGCGCTCCACGAGGCCTTCGTCGGCGAGCGTTGATCGGAGATCCAGCATTGCCGTGTAGGTGGGAAGCACCCATAGCGATTCTTGCCGTGTAGTCGCCAGCTGAGTCAGGCCATCGCGTGGGTCGCCAATGACTGTGATCCGATCCGCTGGCACGCCGGAATACCTAAACCGCAGAGCCGCCTCAGCAGCTCGCGTCCCTGAGCAGACAACGGTTTCTATTTGCGCGGCGATGTCCTCAAAGTCCGCGTCCCAGATCCAAGACACATCCCTGCCATCAGCTATTCCGTCATTAAGGAGGAATTGAAGGGCAAGGGGATCAGGCTCCGCAGCCAGAGCCCTAATTACTTCGTTGGCGCCCGTCGGATTCTTGACGAGGAACAGCGTTGCCTCCCGCTCGGAGAAGGTGAAGGTCTCAGCCCGGCCGAATGAGGCCTTCGCTGAGCCAAACGCAGAGGCGACAACGTTAGATGCCACTCCTACCTTTGTGGCTAATGCCCATGCGCCAACCGCGTTGTAAGCGTTGTAGACCCCCGGCACTTCCAGTTCAACCGAATGCGTCCCGGTGGGCGAGACGATCTGGAGCGATGAGGACCTAGCCCCGTGGAGTGTGATCTCAACAACCGCAACCGACGGCGTTGGGCGGGTCAAACCACAGCTCGGGCAGATCCAATGTCCTAAGTGCCCAAGCAGAACAGCGCTGTAGTTCAAGGGGGAACTGCATCTGCGGCAGCTTCCCGCATCGGCAGCGTGGGGGAGCTGTTTGAGCGCAAGGGTGGTGTCCTCAACGCCAAACCAAGTGACTGAAGCGGGTGGAAGTTGGAGGCCCAGCCAAGCAATGCCGGGATCATCGGCGCAGAGCACGAAGTGCGTTCCATCAGCAGCTAGCAGCAGTGCGGCTTCGATCCAGCGGTTAAGGATGGCGTCCAGTTCGCCATATCGATCGAGCTGGTCTCTGAACAGATTCCCGAGCAGAACAGCTTTCGGTTTGAGCTGAGGGGCGAGCTCGGGTAGCCAGAACTCATCGATCTCCAACAAGCCGAGTGAATTAGGCCCAGGCTCGGCGTGAACAAGTGCGGAGGCAATCCCGCCGGCCATGTTGGCACCGGCTGCGTTGTGGAAGACAGTGAGTCCAGACTGGGTTAATGCGGCTTCGGCAAGGGCAGCCGTGGTGGTCTTGCCATTGGTTGCCGAGACAAGAATGGTGCCCGCTCCCAGCCGGCTAGAAATCCGGCTCAGCGCGGAAGGATCGAGTGCGAGCAGGACGCGCCCCGGGACGGTGGTGCCCGCCCTTCCCAATGCTCGAAGAAGAACTCCTACCGCGCGAGCAGCCGCGGAGGCCAGCCAGCCCGGCAGGTCCGGGCGGCCCGCGGCCAGCCGGTCC
>JBAXCW010000049.1:0-6541 GCA_037141275.1 Actinomycetes bacterium | reverse complement strand
CACCGGTTGGGTCCCCGCCTCCGTCTGGAGAAAGCGACTCCCAGAAGAGAAGGTGGTTGTGGTGGCCTCCGGCGTTGTTACGCACGGCCATGCGGGACGCCTCTGGGACATCGGCAAGCCGGGCGAGAAGCTCCTCGACGGAAACATCTGCGAGTGGCGTTCCGTCCAGGGCAGCATTGGCCTTGTCTACATAAGCCTGATGATGCTTGTCGTGGTGGATCTGCATTGTGGCCTCATCAATGTGGGGCTCGAGTGCGTCATATGCGTATGGAAGTGCGGGAACCTCGTAAGCCATTACCTGCTCCAATCGTTTGGTGGAAAGCCCGCCAGTATCTGCGGCGCATGTCCTATTCCTAGCAGGGCTGGATGCGGCGAGGGTTCAGACCGGGGCACGGGCGGCTATCGTCCGCCTCCGTGGATCGCCTCTCTTCATACCTACTTCCGACCGAGAAGGAAGATCCAGCCGACGCTGAAGCCCTGTCCCATCGGCTGATGGTCCGTGCCGGACTGATTCGGCAGCTTGGGGCTGGTTTCTGGAGCTGGATGCCTGCGGGATGGCGCGTACACAACCGCGTTACGTCCATCATTCGCGAAGAGATGGAGGCAATTGGCGGGCTTGAGATGCTGATGCCCGTTCTAATGCCTGCTGAGCCGTGGATCAAGACCGGTAGGCACGACATTCCCGAGCTCTTCCGTCTGAAAGACCGTAAGAGCGCTGATCTCGTGCTTGCGATGACCCACGAGGAGGCTGTCACCACACATGCGGCACAGCTGATCCGCTCCTATCGGGATCTACCACTCATTCTCTGGCACATGCAAATCAAGGAACGCGACGAGCCAAGGCCGCGCGCAGGCGTGCTTCGGACCCGTGAGTTCATCATGAAGGACGCGTACTCATTTGATCGCGATGAGGCTGGCTTGGCTGAGTCGTATGAGAAACATGTTGTTGCCTATGACCGGATCTTTGACCGCTGCGGGATCGAGTGGTACAGGGTTGAGTCAGATGTAGGCATGATGGGCGGGTCGGCTGCTCATGAGTACATGGCCCCATGTGCTGCAGGTGAGAACGAGGTCGCTCTCGCTCCTGGCTACGCGGCCAATGTTGAGATCGCAAGCGCGACAGCCCAGTCCGTTGATCTGGAGTCAAGTTCGACGCAGCCAACAAGGGTGGAGACGCCAGGCCTCACGACTATTGAACAAGTTTCATCCTCCATGGGGCTTCCCTCGGGCGGACTGCTGAAGGCTGTCCCAGTTATGGCAGGGGGGACCTTCACGGTTGCGGTCGTCCGTGGCGACCACAGGCTCAACGAGATCAAGTTTGCCAACGCGATGGGAGTGGACGTCAGGCAGGCGAGCGCGGATGAGATCGAGCAGCATCTCGGGCCGGCGGGCTTCATTGGCCCGGTAGGTACCGATGTTCCTGTGGTTCTTGACAGTGCCGTTTCGTCCGAACATGACTATGTGGTTGGGGCTAACGAGGCCGATGCCCACCTGTCTGGGGTGCGACCTGGACGCGATTTCAGCTTCACTCAGGCGGACATTCGCAGTGTTGAGGCCGGAGACCTCGTTGGAGGCAACCCAATCACGATTGAGCCTGCGATTGAGGTTGGAAACATCTTCAAGCTGGGAACGCGCTATTCAGAGGCATTGGGAGCTAACTTCCTGGACGAGTCTGGCAAGCAGCAACCCATCGTGATGGGGTCCTATGGGATCGGGCCAGCGAGAATCGCAGCGGCGGCCGTCGAACAGCGCGGCAGCGACCGAGGAATTGACTGGCCCGCCTCGCTCGCCCCATGGGATATTGAGGTATTGGCGCTGGGCAAGAGCGACTCCCGTGAACTTGAAGTAGCCACCCGGATCGCGCAGAACCTCCAGGACGCCGGAGCAGACGTTCTGCTCGACGACCGTGAAGCGTCGCCGGGCGAGAAGTTTGCGGACGCTGACTTGGTTGGTTGCCCGATCCGACTGACCGTTGGGCGCAAGGGACTTGAGAAGGAGACGGTTGAGGTTCAGGTGCAGGGTGCTGAGAAGACCGAGATGGCCTTAGCTACTGCTGGTAGCGAGGTCGCCGAGATCTGGAAGAGTCTCTCCTGAGCAGCAAGCGACCAGGTTGGAAGCGACTTGTGGGTGCTGATAGATCAGGCCCACCTCCCGCCGCCACCCTAAGCGGAGCTCCATGGAACCCCTGGACCATCCCCAACGCGATAGCAGGGGCGAGGCTTGTTGGAATTCCTGTCTTCCTCTGGATGGTTCTCTCTACTGATGATGGTCACAATGTCAACGCTGCGATCCTCTACGCGATTATTGGCTGGAGCGACTACTTCGATGGCTTTGTTGCCCGTTTGACCGGTCAGTACAGCCGGTTAGGCGCTCTTCTTGATCCGGTTGCCGATCGTGGACTTGCCCTAGCTGGGATGTTCATCGCATTGAGGTATGACCTGCTTCCTGCTTGGGCGGTGTGGATTGTGCTCGCGAGGGAAGCCCTGATGCTCGTGCTCGGACAGTGGGCACTTCGGAAGGGTGTGGAGGTGAGGATTAACTGGCCGGGCCGCCTTGGGGTGGGTCCAGTGCTAGCGGCACCATTCTGGGCGATGATCAACTTCGACACCTTTGCTCAGATCTTGCTCTTTACCGGGCTGGCCCTCAGCCTGTGGGCGACAGTTCTCTACGCAAGGGACGCTCGCCGTCAGCTGAAGGGCGATTGCACACCCTCCACCTCTGGTTGACCCTTTAGCCCACACCGGGGTAGACTCGGTTTTCAATGGCTGCTCACTGCTCCGAATGCGGCGCCTCCGTTACGGAAGGCTCCCAATACTGTCAACGCTGCGGTTCTTTCATCGGCTCTGAGCCAGATGGAGCTACTGGCGCATGGAAGGTTGGCGAAACCGGCGAGCTAGATGCGGTCACAGGCTCAATAGAGAGCGACGGTTCTTTCCTAGTCGTCAGGTCTGGTGGCGGTAGGGCAGGGGAGAGTTTTCACCTTGAAACCGGGCGGCAGACCATTGGTCGCAATCCGCAAAGTTCAATTTTCCTAGACGACGTCACCGTTTCCCGTGATCACGCGGTCCTCGTTGAGCGCGCAGGGCAGTGGTGGATCGACGACTGCGGGTCCCTCAACGGGACCTATGTAAACATGCAGCGGATTGACAGCCAGATGCTCGGCGACGGGGATGAAGTCCAAGTTGGCAAGTATCGACTCGCGTTTCTGAACAAATGACTGAGATCCCAGACACAGGTGCGGCTCCGGCCAAGACTGCTGATGGCCGGACTATCGGTGCGGTCTGCGAGGCGTTGTCAAAGGAGTTTCCTGATCTGACGATCTCGAAGATTCGCTATCTGGAAGATCGTGGCCTCCTTACTCCGCGCAGAACAGCCGGTGGATATCGGATCTATGGCAAGACAGAGGTCACCCGTCTGCGAACGGTCTTGAGGCTTCAGCGCGACGAATTCCTCCCGCTCAAGGTGATCCGGCAAGAGTTGGCGGTTGGACGCAAAGAGGCGACGAGTCCTGATGGTGCCTCCTCGCCGGTGACTCCTAAGCGACGGGCGACGGCTGTAGAACGGAACTCGTCCTGGACAACGCTCGATGACGTCCTCCTCGACACAGGGGTGGAGCCTGCGCTCGTCAAGGAGCTGCAGGACTACGGGGTTGTTAAGGGCGAGCAGCGAGGCGCCGACCTGGGATTTGACGACACTGAGGTTGAAATTGTCCGTGCGGTTGGTGAGCTGGCCAAATACGGGGTTGCTGGCCGAAATCTTCGCGTGTTCAGGAGCTCAGCCGACAGGGAATCGCAGCTACTGCAGCAGATTCTCGCTCCTTCGCTTCGGTCAAAGAACCCACTGCGCCGTGCTGAGGCCGTTGAGGCACTCGAGAATCTCGCCTCGGTGACTAGCTACCTCGGCCACTTGCTCCTAGTCCGGGACCTCCGCCATATGGCGGACCCTCGCTGATCTGAATGCCAACGGCCCGCTGTCAGATTGAGCTGAGTGTGCCGGCCGAGAAGGCTTGGGCATATGCGGCGGACCCATCGCGACTTGGACGCTGGTGGCCAGCGGTCGAGCGCGTTGACCGTGCTGACGATGAGAACTACACGCGCTGGATCATGTCCCCTAGGGGCAGGGCGGTCCCAATGGCCTTTAAGTTGGAGGCGCTTGAGCCGGGTCACAAGGTGACGTGGCAACAGCAGCTGGCGGGCACAGCCTTCGCGAGGTCCGTCCGGTCAAGCACTGAGACGATTGAGGTTGTTGGAACTGAGACCGGGTCAACCGTCGGGCTCTCAATCACACGACGTCTAAAGGGGACAGCGCGCCTCGGAGGATTCCTTGTCAGGCGTGGACAACGCCGCGAGCTCAAGGCCGCTGTTGAAAACTTGAGAGCAAACCTCGATGGCTGAGCGCAAGGAAATGCCTCTTTGGGGTTGGGGAGATGCAGAACATTCCCGAGTCGTTCCGACGGCCGCCGCAACCCTTCTTGGTACTGAGCTTTCTTTCCAGGCCGGCACCGATGTTGTGGCCCGGCTGATTGAGGACTTTGATCTAGCAGCACCGGTTCTAAGCCCCGAGCTGCTGGAGCGGTTGAGCAGCATGGTCCCAACAGGGTCTGTAAGTACCGAGCCCGGGCTGCGCCTCCTGCGAGCGGCCGGCAAGAGCTATGCAGATGCGGTCCGGATGCGCGCCGGAAGACCAGGCGACGCTCCTGACGCGGTTGTCACGCCTGGGGCAGAGGAGGAGATTGCCGGGGTTCTCCAACTCTGTTCGGAACTTCGGATCGCGGTTGTTCCGTTCGGCGGAGGAACCAGCGTTGTAGGCGGGCTATCTACTATTCGCAAGGACTTCATTGGCTCAATTAGCCTTGATCTTGGCGGACTCTCAGGCCTAGTCACCGTTGATAAGGACAGCCTCCTTGCCACATTCAGGCCCGGCACTAAGGGACCAGAAGCTGAGGCGCTTCTTAAGCCCTATGGGCTCACGGTTGGCCACTTCCCCCAGAGCTTTGAGTACGCCTCTATTGGCGGCTTTGTCGCTACTAGGTCAGCTGGGCAGTCGTCAACCGGCTATGGGCGAATCGACCGGAATGTGATGGGTCTCAAAGTGACAACGCCAACCGGGCGTATCGAGCTGGCCCCGATGCCGGGCTCTGCGGCCGGGCCAGACCTTAGGCAGCTACTGATCGGCTCTGAGGGAACACTAGGTGTTATCGATGAGGTGACGCTCAGGGTGCACCCGTCGCCCTCCAGCATGGTTGACAGGGCTTGGATAGCACCCGACTTTGAGACCGGGCGGGAAGTTCTTCGCCTGATTGAGCAGGATGGCTGTGCCCCAGACGTGGCCAGGCTTTCGGACGAACGTGAAACCGAGGTGAACTTGCTCCTTGCCGGTGACTCGCTGGCGGTCAAGCTTCTACGCAGATACCTTCGCTTGAGGCGGAGAAGCAACGGCTGTCTGATGATCACCTGCTTTGAGGGTGAATCGGTTGACGTGGCCCGTCGGAGCCAGAGGGCGAGCGCACTGATGAGGAAGCATCACTGTCTCTCACTCGGCTCCAAGGTCGCTAAGGGTTGGCGTAAAGGCCGGTTTGCCGGACCATACATACGCGACTCGCTGATGGATGGTGGGCTCTTTGTTGAGACCCTCGAAACCGCTAGCAATTGGTCAAACCTCGGCCGTCTCTACAAGGCCGTGAGGACTGAGCTACAAAGGGAACTTGAGAAGGAGGGTGGGACGCCAGTAGTTATGTGCCACGTTTCCCATCTCTATCCAACTGGCGCATCCCTCTACTTCACCTTTGCTGGGAAGCAGCCGTATGACACTGTTGAAGAGCGACTTGCTCTCTGGCAGCGTGTGAAGGGAGCCGCCTGTGATGCCATTCGCGCTTCTGGCGGCACCATTACGCACCATCACGCTGTCGGAACGGATCATGCCCCTTGGTTGGAAGATGAGATTGGGGCTGCCGGTATCCGCTTGCTGAAGGCCGCTAAGGCTGAGCTTGACCCGGTGGGGATAATGAACCCCGGCCGGTTGATGAACTAGCTGACCTTGAAGGGTGACTTCAGCAGGACTGGCCCTGGTCCCGCCGGGATTTTCTTGCCCGTAGTCGCCTGCTCCTGAGTTACAACAAGTTCTGTGGCGGTCGCAACATTCTTAGGGAGTGGCCCGATGCCACTGAACTGGCCCTTCGCGTCTACCTTGCCCAATCCGATCAGTCCCGCCTTACCCTGGCCGGTGAGCCAAATCCCAATAGTTGAGCCGGCTTGGAGACCGTTTCCTGCGATCAGAATTGCGGCCGAATTTGACTTGGTGCCGAGTCCGGCGAGAGCCTGACCTGAACCACCGGCTACGGGTTTGAGGGTGAACCGGTCACGGATTGTCCAGCCGCCTCCGGCGGGAGCGGTCGCGGTGGTTGTGGTGGATGCCGCCGAGCTTGCGGAACTTGAATCGGACCCGTCCCAGGGGCTGGAGACGAGGAGGGCGATGACAACCGCGGAAGTTGTTACGCCGGCCAGCAGAAACATTCCCCGGCGTCGGTCTCCCGTTGCGGCTG
>JBAXCW010000048.1:0-6720 GCA_037141275.1 Actinomycetes bacterium | reverse complement strand
GCTTTTGGCGCTTCGGACGGACTCTTTGCGCGGAGCACAACACTCGGCGTGACAGTGCCAACGGGCAGGGGATCTGGCTGGAGGTTTGATGCACCTGCCGGGACATCCGTCGTGGGGGTTGACTGGGCCGGTGAATACCGCACTGAGGGCGCAGGATGGGAGGCAAAGATGAGCGCTTCGCAGGGGTCTGTGCTCGGTTGCGGTCCTGTCAGTGGCGGTTGCGCCCGTCCCTGGGTTACGGGTGCGCAGTATCTGCACCGTGCGGTCCCCTCATCTCCGTGGTTGGAGATGGGGGTGAGGTGTGTGGTGAGGCCCGGTTGTCGAGGGGGCAACGGGCGTACGCTTACCAACGCTCAGTTCTCTACCTGGTTCGTCAAGGTCCGAGTCAGTGATCCCTCGCCACCAGTGCTCGGCGTTAGTGGTTTGGGCTGGGGACAGAACTGGGTCCAACCGGGCACCAAGCTGAGTCTGGCTGCCAGAGATGCCTCAGGCATCTCGGATCTCAGGGTGCTTAGGGACGGCCAGCTGCTTGAGGATGCTCCCCAGTCATGCGACTGGACCCGAGCCCGGCCTTGTGCGGACCAGACGGCGGAGTTCAGTCTGCCAGTAGCCAAGGGAGTCGAAGGCCTGAGGAGGGTTAGCGCCATTGCGCGGGATGCTGCTGGGAATCAGTCGATCCTTGAGAAGACGGTAGGAGTCGATGGCACTGCGCCCGAACTTGCAAGCCCCCCAACGGTTGAGGGTGGGGACGGCTGGCGGAGCACGAGTACGTTCCGCGTGAAATGGGGAATCCCAAGTGAGTCCGGTGTTGCCCCAGTCGCAAGTTCCCGGATAGCCGTTTGCCTTGCCAACGATCCGAATCACGAGTGTCTAGCTGCCCTGGATGTGCCGTATGCGGGGGCCGGGCAGGGAGAGACTGTCGTGACCCTTCCACACCGGGGGGATTGGGTTGCGGATGTATCGCTGACCGACGAGGCGGGCAACAGTTCGCCTTTAGGACAGTCCTCGGCCCACCTGAGATTTGATGACGAGGTGCCATCGGCGCCATCCGTCAGCGCCCCCGCTGGCTGGATCACGAGGGAGCGAGCGGACCTAGTTCAGTTAGACCTGCGCGCCACTTCGGGTGAGTCTGGTCCAATCGCCGGCATCGCGAGATGGTCGTGGTGGATCGGGAATGACCTCGGATCCATCCAGACGACGGAGGGTGGGCTGTCGCTGAACGGCCTCCCGGAGGGAGTGTCCGAGATCTCAGTTCGTGCAATCAGCGGGTCAGGCCTTGCGTCCCGGCAGTCGACGCTTGTGAGGATAAGGATTGATGAGACCCCGCCCTCGGTTGCCCTTTCGGGCTTGTCCGGTCATTGGGAGTCCAATGCCGTTGAGATCGGGGCTATGGGTCGCGATCAGCTTGGCCTGTCAGGGATGGGCGGTGCCGACGGGAGCCTCGCATCCACACGGATTTGGCTGGACGGTGGGCTAGCCGCCTCGGACAGTGGTGCCGACACCAGCCTGACCGTTGACACCGATGGAGTCCACGTAGTGGAGGCTGAGTCCATGGATGCTGCCGGCAATAGGTCGGCCCGAGTGTCCGGGAAGCTGATGGTCGACCGGACTCCGCCCGAGCGAGTTGTGTTCCTGCCTCAGGACGCGGCGGACCCACGGGTAGTGCGAGTTGATTCCAGCGATGTCACATCAGGAGTTGCAGCGGTTGCTGTTCGGATGAGGCCAGTCGGTGGAGGTGAGTGGAGACCGCTTCCGATGGAGGTTGCGGGCGCTCGCGCTACTGGCACGATTGACGACAGCGGCTTACCCGCAGGACTCTGGGAGCTAGAGGCAACAGCAACCGATGTGGCCGGGAACAAGACCGTCACAGATAGGTCAGCGACCCACGACCTCGCTCTGGTCGCCCTACCGCTGCGCGGCCCGTCCCGGATTGAGGCGCGGATGGGAGATGGTGCTCTAGGGACCGCGACATCTTCAGCCTCGCTGAGTCTTCAACACGGAGCAGACTCCGCTCTCGATGGCCGGGTTCTAGACAGAGATGATCTGCCGGTGGCTGGGGCAGTCGTTACTGCGGAGAGTCAAGCCTGGATGGCTGGCGCCTCTTGGGTACCCCTTTCGGCCGCAACGACTGACCACGCCGGCAGGTTTCATTTTCATCTCGCGGGTGGTCCATCTAGGCATCTGCGGCTGACCTACGGTGGGAGCCGGAGGGACCTTCAGTCAGGTATGACGATGCACGTCAGGGTGCCCGCCAGATCAACTATTGCGGTCTCGCCGCGGGTTGTCAGGGTCGGCAGATCAGCGACATTCTCCGGTGTGTTGGACGGAGGCTGGCTGCCCTCGGGCGGGAAGCTGGTGATGATTCAGGCGGCAATCCCACACCGCGGATGGCAAACGTTTGCAATTGGGCGCGCCACCTCGGAGGGAAAGTGGTCGGTCGGCTACCGCTTTAGGGCGGCGGTGGGGCGTGTCAACTATTCGATCCGCGTGGTGGTTCCAACCGAGTCGGACTACCCCTTCTCCGCGTTCTCCTCAGGCCCAATAGTGGTCACGGCGGTGGGGTGAGAGGAGATCTCGCTAGCACCACCGGCGGCGGCCTCGGGGTGATTCTGGGAGTTGTCGTCAGGGGGTGTCCGTATGGTTTTCACGGTCAGCCCGCCCTTCGAATTCAGTGGAGAACAAATTGTCCCTCTGCTTCATCGAGCCCCAGAATGCGATCAGAGTTATTGCCGACTCAGTTGGTCGAGAGGCGCGCCGCCAGCTGCTCGGTGAAATTGTTCGCGCATGGGTTGATGAGATTCCAGAAGGCGAGCTCTCAACGCACTATGCAAAGGCCGTCAATGACCTTGACGAAGAGGACCTTTCGATGCTCGCAGCGTGGCACGCATCGCTCGAGGTTGGTCAGCCTGTCGCGAACCGTGACTTCCTGACTGGTGTCTTCGCAAGCCTTGGTGAGAACAAGCGCGAGGCCCTCCGGCTTGCCGCCGAGATGAGGGGCGAGGACGCGTTCGATCAGGGTGTAGGCGAAGAGCAATGGTTTGAGACAGTTCTCCCCTGGCTCTCTGATGCCCGCTGTCGCGAGCTTGCAGAAGAATGCGTCGGGCTTTACTGCTGGGACCGTCTCGGCTCAGACAACTGACCTTCGGGTCAGCTGGTTGATTCAGACAGCTCCGCTGCCTGGTAGCCCAATGTGATCAGCCTGCGCTGCATGGCACCGTAAGTACTCTCAAACGCGTCGACTAGGGTCACGAGGTCACACTCACAGCCATCCGCGACAGGCCGCAGGAGTGAAGCTGGAAGTAGCAATGCCGCGGCAAACGCGTTTGCCTCCGCTTCTGCGATCGGAAGTTGCATAACGGCGAGGGGCTCCCCATCAAACGTGATCTGAGGCGAAATAGGATCCGCCGAGCGAGCCCTCAGGTAGTCCATGTTCTCCCGGTGCATGACCCAGTGGCCAAGCTCGTGCGCAATTGTGAAGCGGCGGCGGTTTGGCCACTTCGCGACTTCATCGGCGTTGACGAGGATCATTCCATGGTCAGGGAGCAACAACCCTGAAAGGGATTTCCCCTCAGGCAATGTCATGTCCGTGAGGCCCTCCAGATCGCCGTGGTCCTTGATGTGAAGATCAAACATCTCGGTCGCAATCCATTCGATCGGCACGGGCGGTGCCCCGTCCCATGCTGTCTCCGGGACTGCATCCAGCACAGCGATTGCGCGTGCTTCCATCGCCGCCACATCCGCCCCGTGACGATCAGTGAGTACGGCCGGTCCGCCCGCCGGATCGGCGAAGCTGCGGCTACTCATCCGCCGAGGAAGAGCCTGTCGGTCTCGTCCCAATCAGCAGCCCTTGGAGGGGAGAACTCCTCATCGTTGATGGAAAGCGGCTTGGAATCTCCTACAAGGCGCGCAAAGACCCGTTTGGGCAGGCGCCCGGCCTGTGCTTTTCGGAGTTTTCGCTCCCACTCCTCAGCCCCTGCGGTTCCTGCCCCCTGAAGCTCGTCAGGGTCTGTGTCAAGGATGTTTGCAAGAGCTTCAATCACGACGCGACTTACGCCAGTCGCAGGGAGGGTTCCCCACTCCATCTGGTGGTAGTACTGGCCTACCTTGTCGGCATCTTCGGCTGGGCCGAGCTGATCGGTGAGCTGCTGCGCGATCTGGTTCCTGTTAACGCCAGCCTCTTTGCGCAGCTGGGGCAGAAGCGATGGCCAAACCCCCGAGACGCCTGCCGCAGAGCGACCTAGGCGCTCCAACGCAGGGTTTGTCTTGAGGGCGTTGCGATATCCCGATGCCTCCTCGTTCCAAGCATCAAAGCGTCGAGCCCGTGCGATCAGCTCAGCACGTTCAACCTGACCAAGGCCCTCCAAGAGGGCGCCGAGCTCAATCGCCTCGCCCGCTCTAGCGGCGCTTGAGTACTGCTCAAATCGCTGATCAACTTGGGTCATGTGGGCTCAGCTCCATTATGCCCTGTGTCTGAGTCGTCCCCGGGGATTGAGTCTGCCTCTAAATATGCTGCACCAAGAGCCGTTCGGAAACGCTCCATCACCTTGTCGACATTGCTTACGGTTGCCCCAGTGGCATCTGCGGTTTCCTTAGACGAATAGCCCACGATGTGACGCATGTGGATGATCTGTCGGTGGGACGCGCGAAAACCTGACATGACTTGGTCTGTCAGTTCATCAATGTGCACGGCGATCAGGTCATCGTCCGTGACACCAATCTCGCGGCCGTCTGGACCGTGTTGATCCTCAGGACCAGCCTGAAGCGACTCAATCTTGGCGATGTTCTCACGCCCTCTGACACGGCGCATGTGGTCCGCAATGACCCGCCGTTGAATGGTCATCATGTATTCGAAGACTTGACCGGGAGCGTCCCCGTTGAATGTCTGGGCCATCTTCATCGCTCCCTGGAGCGCGCGCGAGATTGTCTGGTCGGCGATCAGTTCAGGGTCGGCATCAGCGCCCGTGTGGTTCTTCGCGTGACGGATCAGTTGGCCCCGCATCTGCCAGGCCATTGCTTTGGCCGAGGAAGCAGCCGTTTGGAAGTCGCCCTTTTTTCGGGCCGTAAGGAACAGCTTTGCCAATACTTCGGGGGTGAAGGCGTACAGCTCCTCTTCAGACCTAAAATTTGGATTGGCCATGGGGGTCCTTTTCCACGCGGCTATCGGCGAGTGTCGAGTCCTCCACCGGCCCCGACGCCGCACGCGGCAACTGGGCGAAGATAGCAGTGAGTAAGACCCCGCTCAGAAAACCTTCCAGAAAGTGCGGTCAGCGGTCGAGCGTTGGCTGGTCGACATCGATGGCAACACCGTCGATGTCGTAGTTGCGTCGTGGGGCTGGGGATGGGTTGCTCCCCGCTTCGGACTTCCGTCCCGACCATGCCGCCCCGGCGGTGGACGCTCCCCCAACCACGATGCCTCTCCATCCGCCGCCAACGATCCGACTCAGGCCAAAAACGCGAATCACCCGCCGAACCGGTGGCATCAGCAGGAGTATTCCGCAGGCATCCGTGATGAATCCAGGCGTGAGCAGCAGCGCTCCCGCAACGACTACGAGCGCTCCATCGGCGGTCTCCCGAGCGGGGACCTTGCCCGCTGAGATTGCCTCGTTGAGGCGGGACCAAGCTGCACGTCCTTCGCGGCGGACAAGCCATCCGCCGGAGACTGAGAAGAGCAGGAGGAGTGCAATGGTGGGGATTGCGCCGATCAGCCCACCCACTTCGATGATCACCAATAGCTCTGCAAGCGGGACGATGATTAGGAGGGCGATCAGAAGGGGCATAGTTCGAGGGTAGGGGGTCACGGACTCGATACCCACTGCTAACGGTCGGAGTTCACGCTACTCTCGTCCTTGTGCCAACTGAAGAACAGGTCTACGAAGCCCTCACCAATGTGATTGACCCCGAGCTTGGGCTCGACTTTGTCGAGCTCGGTCTTGTCTATGGGGTTGCCGTTGAAGAGGCAAAGATTGAAGTGACCTTCACCCTCACTACACCCGCCTGCCCAATTGGGCCGCAGGTGTCAGAGCAGATGAAGGAGTTCGTCGGCGAACTGGAGGGCGTAGATGAGGTGACCACGACAATGGTCTTCACACCGCCGTGGACTCCTGAGCTGATGAGCGAAGACGCGAAGTTCGCGCTCGGCTACTGATCCTTACTACTTAGAGCGTGTGCGGCGCGCCCGGCGGGCTGCTCTCATCTCTGCGGCAGGCCCAGTAGCGATTCGTGGGGTTCCCGAGGACGGAAGGCCGAGACTCGGCGCGTGAGTTCCATCCTCTGCGACTGGACTGGTCGTGGGCACAGGGCGTGGCTTGGCGGCCTTAGGCTTTGCTGGCGCGACAGGAGTGGCGGCTGAGACCTCTGGAGACTTCTTCTTGCTCGTCTTCTTGCCCGCTTTGGGCGCCTTTGCTTTTGCGGCCTTCTTCTCGACAACCTTCTTGGCGTCGACCTTTGGAGGCTTGCGCTCTGGGGTGGCGCCCTTCTTGTTAGCCAACCGCACAAGCTCAGCAAGTGAGTCTGAGATGCCTTGGGTGATCTCCTCAACATCGGGCATGGCGTCGTAGTCCGCGAGGAGGCCGAAGTTGACCTCGCCGTCGTAGGACATGATCGCCACAGCAAGGCTGTGGTTTGTCGGAAGGAAGGCGATCGGATAGAGACCGACCATCTTGTGCCCGAGGACATAGAGGGGGAACTGTGGACAGGGGACGTTGGTGACAATCAAGTTGA
>JBAXCW010000047.1:0-6787 GCA_037141275.1 Actinomycetes bacterium | reverse complement strand
TCATCGCTTGGCTCCCGCGCCGTGGGGACCCTGGAGCGTGCCCTAGGTGGCGCTCCCATCCTCTACTCGATGGGCGTTCGGATGCACAAGCCCCGCGATGTTCCATCTGCAGCCACTGCCCTCGCCGACACTGACAATGACATGGGTCCCCTTAGCGGCCTTGTGTCGTGTCTGGCTTCCGCAAAGGACCGGGTTGACCTGTTGGTGATGATCCCGTGCGATATGCCACTCCTCCACCCCGCCCTATTGCGCGCACTACTTGACCGGGCCAGCCTCGATTGCGTGCTGACCATCAACGAGCCTTCAGATGAGCGCGTCAGTCCCTTCCCAAGTGTCTGGCCAACCTCACTGTGTGAGCGTGTCAGCGAGATGTACGCCGCGGGTGAGCGCTCGCCACGGGCAGCGATCGCTGCCCTTAACCACACCGCTCTCAGCCGACATGACCTTCTCTGTGACCCTGAGGTGGAGTTGGTTGACCCCAAGTTGGAGGGCCTTGAAGACATCGACAGCTCCGATGCCCTTGGCGCATTCCGCGACCGGGCGCCCAAAGTTCGTGTGATGGCCGGTGAACGGCTGACGGTCCACACCGCATGGTCACTGGGTGATCTTGCTGAAGCACTTGGGATTACAAAGCCAAAGGACACCGTCTGGGTCATCAACGGCAGACCGGCCACATTCCAGCCTGCACTTCCCCTCTTTGAACGCGATTCAATTTCCGTTCTCTGACTGCTGTCACTAAGGTCCCCCGCCATGAGTGAACGACTTGACCTCCGCGGCCAAACAGTCCTGATCACGGGTGCTGCCCGAGGCATTGGAGCAGGCCTTGCCCATGAGGTTGCCCGCAGGGGCGCAAGGCTGTCGCTCGTGGGCATTGAGCCTGAACTGATGGAGGCAGTAGCTGATGAGATCCGCGCCACCCATGGGGTCGACGTGATCGTCAGCGAAGCCGATGTTCGTGACCGTGTTGCACTCGCAGCCGCAGTTGAGCGGACCGTCGCCGAGCTTGGTGGCATTGACGTGGTTGTGGCCAACGCCGGAGTGGAGACTGCTGGCTCACTTCAGAACATGCCAGCAGCGGAGTTTGACCGTGTTATTGATGTCAACCTGATCGGCGTTTTCAACACTCTGCAAGCCACTATTGGCCATGTCATCGAGCGCAAGGGGCACTTGCTTCCGATTGCCTCAGCGGCCGCTATCAGCCATGCGCCCTCGACGGGCGCATATTGCGCGTCCAAGGCCGCGGTTGAGGCGCTTGCCAATGTCCTCCGCCAGGAGCTTGCTGGGACTGGGGCGACGGTTGGCTGCGGTTACTTCACGTTCTTAGACACAGACATGGTCGCCGATGCTTTCCACCGACCGCTCACAACCGCTTTACGGGCAGAAATGCCTAAGGCGCTGGCCACCGTCTATCCATTAGAGCCGGCAATTCAGCGCCTTGCGGATGGGATTGAGAAACGCGGTCGGGTTGTGGCCTATCCGGACTGGGTGCGCGGTATGGCGAGGCTTCGTGGCTTCCTTCAGCCACTAACCGAGCGGTTGATTGGCCGCAGAGCAGCGGACAAAATTCGTCAGGCCGAGGCCGACGAGCGCGCTAGTTCCTAAAAGCCTCAGGCGCTGCCGTAGACAACAACAAGGTCGGTGAGAACACCAACCATGAATCCAACGGCCAGCATCAACAGGCCAAGTTCACGGTGTCCAAGCCGGCGCATTGCGTGCCAGATCTCGCCGATCACGTAGAGGATCGCTCCGCCAGCAAGGGCATAGCAGGCAACTTCAAGTCCTTCGAGTTGGATGTTCCAGCCGATGATCGCGCCCAGAAGTGTTGGGCTCCCGGCGATCAGACCGGCAAGGCCAAGCCAGCGCCAGGTTGGGCGCACGTTGCCGAGCGGGCCAACGATTCCAAACCCTTCAGTGGCGTTGTGGAGGGCAAAGCCAACCACGAGGACTGTTGCCAGTGACAGGGCGCCGCTTCGGGCTGAAACGCCAATGGCAAGGCCCTCGCCAAGGTTATGAATGCCGATCGCTGTGGCAATCATCAGCCCTGTGCGGAGTGTCTTCTTGCGGGCAAGCTCTGCCTCATCCACGTACGCGCTTGTCTCACTAGGGCTGAGAGTGGCGGCAGCCTCTCCCCCGGCAATAGGCGCAAGCGGTGGCTTCGCCTTAGACCGCATCCGGGCATCAAGCCAACCAAGTCCGGCGCTGCCAATCAGGAATCCGCCACCAAGTAGGAACACGTAGAGAACTGCTTTACCGAGCCGGCCGTGGTCAGAACGTACGGCCTTGACTGAGGTCTCAACGATTCCAAAGCCTTGCGCCATAACATCAACGAACAGGAAGGCGAGAACGCCGACGGAGAACATTGCCAGTGCCAGACGGACACGGCTGCTGATTCCCTGAACTCGGCCAAGGGGCAGTCCGATAAAGATTGTGAGGCCTGCGATAGCGCCAAGGCCGGCTGTCTGGAGGAAGGTCATCGAGGTCAAGTCCTGTTCAAATGGGGCGGTTCGTCGACGCCCTCGAGCGCCGGTTTTCCCAGACTACCACTTGAATCAAGCCGAAGTCCTAGTGGATGGGTAGGAGATAGAAGTGTCATCAGTGAGGTCTACGGGAGTTCCCGCTTCCTAGATCAAAAACCAGACGCTTAGACAGGCAGGCCGAAAGTGTCATGCAACCAGTTGGGAACGTCGGGCAGCCACCCCTGAATCCACTGGCTGAAAACGAACAGCTGACCGGTGAGAATTGTCACGCCCAAGATGATCAGGAAGAGACCCCCGCTGACGACAATCACACCGTAATGGCGCTTGACGACTGCAAAAGCACTCGACATCTTCCCGAAGGCAAGTGCAGTGAGCAGGAACGGAACTCCAAGACCAAGTGAGTAGAAAGCGAGCAAGAGCCCACCTCGCGCAGTGGAGTCAGACTGGGCTGCCAACGTGAGGATCGCGCCAAGCGTTGGGCCAATGCAGGGAGTCCAGGCGATCGCGAACGCAAAGCCCACAATCACTGGCCCGCCCTTGCCGGCCCGCTCGGCCAGTCCACCCGGGTGCCACTCCCTTGCCAACTGTGGAATGAACGGGCTAAGGGCGAACAGCAAGCCCATGGCAATCACGAGAATGCCCGAGACAACCTGCAGTGTCCGCTGGTTGCTGGTCAGCCAGCCACTGGCAGCAGTAGCCCCAAGGCCCAAGAGGATGTAGACGCTTGAGAAGGACCCGATGAAGATCAGGCTGGGCACGACAACGCGGCGGGTACTTGCCTCATCTAGGTCAGCGGGTGTGACACCTGCGACGACACTGAGGTAGCCGGGCACCACGGGAAGAACGCATGGTGAGAAGAAGCTAAACAGCCCCGCGAAGAACGCGATCGGCAGGCCGACGGCTGTCGTGGTTGCAATCACAGACCGAGGTTACCCCGCGAGGGGCCTGCGGCTCAGTCCCGCTGGGGTGCTGCGGTGACCGACTCAGAGACCGCCGCGGCTGCTGGCGACCCGGCTGAGACCAGTTCAACACTCACGGCAATTCCGTTCAGGAAGGCCATTCCCGCAAGCGGCTCAATGTCTTCTGCGCCCGATGGGGCCAACACATTGACATTCACACCACCAAGGCCGTTGGCGGTCTGCCAGCCACCCTTGTGGCCCCATCCGTGGGCTAGGGCAACTGTTCCCTCAACAAGGTCCTCGGTCAGCGTCACAGGGACTTCAACCTCGCCACTCTTGGATGCAAGC
Source organism: Actinomycetes bacterium (assembly GCA_037141275.1). Taxonomy (GTDB): domain Bacteria; phylum Actinomycetota; class Thermoleophilia; order Solirubrobacterales; family Solirubrobacteraceae; genus WLNJ01. The sequence goes on along the minus strand of JBAXCW010000047.1, from coordinate 3,063 downwards.
TTGACCCGGGCGCCTTCCCCAACGCCAAACCGTGCTGCGTCAAGCGGGTTCATGTGGAGCGGCTGGCTGCGTCCGCCGCGGGTGAGGATCTCCGAGTTGTGCATCCACGAGTTGTGGGACCTCAGCTCCCGCAGGCCAATCAGCTGCAATGGCCGTTCATCACTGGCCTCAAACGCTGCGGTCTTGATGCGCTCAAGTTCGCCGGCGATCTCAGGTGGCCCAAGGTGAACTTTGCCGTCCTTGTGGCGCAGCTTGGTCCCAAGCTCACCCGTGGCTACATGCTCAGCCAGGACAATCCCGTGTGGTTCCGCGGCGATCTTCTTCAGGTTAAGTCCCTTGCGACGCAGGCCGAACAGGTCGCCATCACCACTGGTGCGGACCAGAATGTCAGCCAGTCGCTGTGGGCTGATTTTGATTCCCAGCTTCCCAAGCCAGCGGATTGGGGGAACGCTTGAGGGTGTAACACCGAGTGCTTTGGCGAGGTCTTCGATGATCTCCCACTCTTCGCGTGCCTCACCGGCTGGCTCAACAACCTTGTGGGTGTAGTTGACGAATGGTTTGGAGTGGAATCCAAGGAACGCGATGGGCAGGTCGTCTCGCTCTAGGAAAGTTGTTGCCGGGAGGACAAAGTCCGCGTGCTTGTTGGTCTCGTTGACATAGAAGTCCAGCGAGACCATCAGGTCGAGCTTGTCAAGTGCGCGCTCAAGCGAGTTGCCATCCGGGACTGAGAGCACCGGGTTGCCCGCACTGACAAACATTGCGCGGATTTGGCGTTTGCCGGGTGTCTCCATCTCCTGTGCGAGGAGCGTGGCGGGCAGGTTGCCTAGAACATCGGGGAAGTTGCCAATCCGTGATCTGGTCGAACCGTAGGTGGCAAGGCCAAATCGGTCAGCGACCTCGTCAAGGGCGACTGGTGGTCGGCCAAACACTGCGCCGCCTGGACTGTCGAGGTTGCCGGTGACGATGTTGAGTGCGTCGAGGAGGAACGAAACCAAGGTTCCTCTGCGCCCAAGACATGACCCAGTCCGGCCATAGACAGCAGCGGATTCGGCAGTGGCAAGCTCGCGTGCCATCTGGCGCAATGTGTCTGGGCTAATACCCGTGCGTTCCTGCGTGGCCTCAGGTGGGTATCCGGCCGCAGCATCACGGAGTAGCTCTACGCCTTGTGATTGGGCTTGGATCGCGTCGGCGTCCTCAAGCCCTTCGGAGAAGATCACGTTGAGTATCGAGAGCAGCATCCATGCGTCACCGTCGGGGTTGATGGCAACGTGTTCGAATGCCCTGGCGGTTTCGCTGCGGCGGGGGTCTACGACAACAACCTTGCCGCCTCGCTTGGTGATGTCCATCAGCTGGTCGCGGATGCGGTGGGCGGTTAGCACGCTGCCGTGGCTGACGAGAGGGTTGGCGCCAACGACCAGTAGGTGTTTGGTTCGCCGCAAGTCTGGAATTGGCACCACCAGTGGTGAGCCGTACAGCAAGGCGCTGGCGGCAAAGCGGTTGTTGACGTCCTGGGAGCCAGCGGAGTAGTAGTGCGGCGAGCCGATTGCATCGAGGAAGCCCTTGACCCAAATGGTGTGCGAGTAGGAGAACGCCCCGGGGTTGCCCATGTACCAGCCGATTGACTCGGGGCCTGTTGTGTCCCTGACTGCGCGTAGGCGGGTGCCGATCTCGTCGAGTGCTTCCTTCCATGTCACGCGTTCAAACTCGCCGTCGGCGTTCTTGCGGAGCGGGTGAAGAACGCGGTCAGTGTCGTTCTGCAGGTCGGTCATCGCAATGCCCTTGGGGCACGCGTAGCCAAGTGAGAGCGGATGGTCCTTATCGGGCCGGAGCTTGGTTACCTGCCCGTCCTCAACCGTCGCGACCAACCCACAGAGGGACTCGCAGATACGGCAGAAAGTGACCTTCTCCTCTACCACCATTGATTGCGAGGCTACACCACCCACTCTGGAATGTCAGGTCTTTCGACATCCGCAGGGAGGCGCTCTTCCTCTTCGAGTTTGTCCAGGTGGGCTGCGAGGGTGACGGTCGCGGCTGGCAGGAGCATTTCGGGTACGTCGTCCCAGACTGTTTCCAGCATTGCGTCAATTGATGTGTGGCCTGAGGCGATCGCTTCGATCAGTCGTCGTTCCCGGTCGAGCCTGTGGTCAATCTGCTCCTGCAGCCGCTCTGCGGGTGGGTGAACTAGTGGGCCGTGGCCAGGTGCGAGAACCCGCGGTGTTCTGTCGATCAGCCCCTGAAGGCCCTTTAGGTAGCCGGCCATTGAGCCCGGTCCTGGCGCTACGAAGACGCTGCTGTCGGCAAAGATCGCATCACCTGTGAAGACGATGTCCCCAAACGCAAAGGCAAGGTGGTCGGCTGAATGGCCGGGGAGAGCAATCACTTCCATCTCGCCTGCGTGGTCACCCGCAGCGGCGCCAGAGAGTCCGGAGATGATCGGGACCAACCCAGAGAGCTCTAGAAGCAGCGGGACAGCATCAGCGTGGTCACCATGACCGTGGGTCAGCGCGATGCCTGCGAGTGCGCCGCGTTGGGTCACTGCCTCAAACACAGCGGCGACGTGGTCCGAGAGCTCGGGCCCTGGGTCAACTACCCAAACATCCCCTGTTCCAACTATCCAAGTGTTGGTTCCATCCAGTGTCAACCAGCCGGGATTGTCGGCCTGAACACCAATTACATCGGCGGTTCCGTGGATGTCCAACCTCACGCACACCAGACTACTAAGCCCGGTCCAGCTGACAGCCGTACATCCTGCAACACGTTATCTGGCCTTTAACCGCGACCAATACTTTAGCCCTGTAGGTGTGTTCAACAGGGAGGAGATTGTCAGTTTCAGCACTGCCGCTCCGACTGTAGTTCCTGAGAGTGAGACCGCTCACTTAACCGCCCCTCAACCTTGACTTCCGCCAATCACTTACTTAGAATGAGGAAACCGATGTCAGCTGATAAGAAGCCAAACAAGAAACCACGCAGCCACACTTCGACCGGCACGCCCGCCCGCGCTGAGAAGTTGACTCCCCGTCGCCCAGCCGCCCGACGCCCCTCAGGCTCCGACACCACACGCGC
>JBAXCW010000046.1:0-6816 GCA_037141275.1 Actinomycetes bacterium | reverse complement strand
ATTGCCGCTCAGGAACCGTTCACGCGCATCGGCGTCCATGCCGATGGAGTCGAGATCCTCAAGGGCCTTCTGCGGGGCGATCATCGGGAAGTTGCTGCCAAACATGACCTTCTTTGACCCGTCGGCTTGGAGGTAGCGAACGAGTTCCGGCGGATAGCGCTTGGCGGTATAGGCAGATGTGTCTATGTAGACATTCTCGTACTTGCGGGTCAGGGAGATCATCTCCTCCGTCCACGGATAGCCGATGTGACCGGCGACAATCTTGAGTTCGGGGAAGTCGAGCGCCACGTCATCTAGGTACGGGATGGGCCTGCCGACTTCGGAGGTCCGCAGTGGCCCGGTGTGACCAACCTGAAGGCAGAACGGCACGCCAAGTTCAACGCACGTTGAGTAGAGCGGGTAGTAGCGACGGTCATTTGGTGGCAGCTCCCAGAGCCACGGGAGCATGCGCAGGCCGACGAAGCCGTGGTCTTCAACGCAGCGCCGCAGTTCACGAACGGCTTCCATGGGGTTGCGAAGGTTGACTGCGGCGAGGCCTGCGAAGCGCGTCGGGTGTGCTGCTACCCAGCCGGCGACCTCCTCGTTACTGATCACGTCGCCCTGCGGTCCGTGCCATGCAGTGAGGAGAGTGAAGTCAACCCCGGCAGCGTCCATCGCAGCGATGCTGAGGTCGATTGGCAGCTCCTCGACAGGAGGTTCCTGCCCGATCCACCGCCGCAGGGAGTCAAACATTGGGTCGCCGATGAAGCGCAGTGTTGGGTGTTGTGCCCATGCGTCGATGACCATGTGCCGGAGACTACGGGGCGGGCCCCCTATCCGCCAGCTAGGACAGGAATTGATCTGGCGCGCGTCCGCTCGCAGCGACCACGACCTCTGGGCCTCCGGGGGTGTAGTCTGGAGGAGTGCTCAGAGTGACCGCCATCACACAAAAAGGGAGATTCAGTTGAACATCGCTTCGCCGTCCAGAATTGCCATTGCTGCATTCGTCTCCACGGCAGCCTTGTTGGCTCCAGCCGCTGCGTTCGCAACCACCGCTCCGAAGGTCACCGCCAAGGCGACGTTCAAGGCCGGTGGCAGCATTGGACAGATCTGGGTTACTGATGCAACCGCGGGCGACACACTGATTCTTGCCGACTCACACAGCAAGGTGGTCCAAACAGGCACGGCCGACGCGGCCGGCTCCCTGATCTTCAGGGGCGTAAAGGTCGCAACCGGTTACACGGTTCGCCGTCAGACCGGACGGGTCGTAGCAGGAACTTCCAAGGTCTCCGTCCTTGCTCCAGGCAAGAACCCAAGCTCTGCCTACTACAAGGGAATCAAGCTTGTCGAGGGCCTCAACTACGTGAAGATGCGCGACGGCATCGAGCTTGCGATGACGGTCCGTCCCCCCAAGATCAACGGGGTGCAAAAGCACATGACCGACGGTCCGTTCCCAACAATCATTGAGCACTCCGGTTATGAGACCGCAGCGCCCCATGACCTCTTCGCCTCGATCGCCCTGGGCGTGGGCAAGTGCGCACCAGCATCGTCAACCTGCGATCCCCTGCTTCCCGACTCCTCGACAGCGGTTGGAGCGTTGATTGCGCCGATGCTCGGCTTTGCGACCGTCTCGGTCCAGATGCGCGGCTCCGGCTGCTCCGGTGGTGCTTTCGACCTCTTTGACCTTCCGACCACCTATGACGGATACGACATGGTGGAGACCGTCGCCGCGCAGTCTTGGGCCAAGGGCCACAAGGTTGGCATGGGCGGCATCTCCTTCTCCGGTATCTCGCAGATGTTTGCGGCGGGTACCAACCCACCTCACCTTGCCGGCATCACGCCGATGTCAATTACGGATGACACCTACACATCAACCGGCTATCCCGGTGGCATCTGGAACACGGGCTTCGCCCTCTCCTGGATCTCGCAGAGGATGGACGATGCGCAGCCAGCTCCCGCAGGTGGTCAGATGTGGGCGAAGGCAATGGTTGCCCGCAGCGACGTTCTAGGTCAGAAGTGCCTTGCCAACCAAAAGCTGCGCCTTCAGACGCAGGATGCCGTCGCCCAATCGGCCGACAACCCATATCGCGACCCTGCGCTGTTCAATAACCGCGCTGCCGCTACTTGGGTCAGCAAGATTAAGGCCCCTGTGTTCCTGGTCGGTTCGTTCCAAGATGAGCAGACCGGCGGACACTTCCCAGAGGCGCTTGGTGATCTCAAGAACAACAAGAACGTCTGGCTCTCAATGCAGAACGGTGTTCACGCCGACTCGCTTGGGCCAAGCACGATCACCCGTTGGGTTGAGTTCCTCAGCCTCTTCGTTGGCGACCAGATTCCAAAGGTTCCCGCAAGCGTGATCAGCCTCAGCAGCGCGCTTTACACGCAGCTCGCAGACTCCGCGGCACTCCCTGTGCAGCAGTCACGGTTCGCGGACATGGCCAACACGCCGGCAAATGTTGCGGCGGCCAAGGCCACGTTCAAGCGCGACTCGCGTGTTCGTCTGCTGATGGACAACGGCAACGCTGTCTCCGGTGCGCTCGGGGCGATCGGTGCCCCATGGGAACTTGATTACGCCGCATGGCCAATCACCCAACTGGCACCAACGAACTACTACCTCGGCGCGAGCGGTGCCCTTACCACTACGGCACCCGGCTCAAGCTCAACGGTTTCCTATGTAGGTGACCCATCGGCTCGGCCACTCATGACGTTGCACGGCGCCGGAGCGGGCGATGCTTGGAAGGCACAGCCTCGCTATGACTGGCAGCCACTGGCCAGCGGTAAGGGTGTCGGCTTCACAACCGCAGCGCTCGGCTCCGACCTTGTGATTGGTGGGCCGTCAAGCCTAGACCTGTACCTCAAGTCCTCTGCGCCGAACACGGACCTTCAGGTCACGATGAGTGAGGTGCGGCCTGATGGTAAGGAGACATACGTTCAGAACGGTTGGCTGAGGGCCTCGCATCGCAAGTTGAATGACGCGAAGTCAACTGCCAACGATCCGTTCCCAACCCATCTGGCCGCAGATGCCGCAAACCTGCCAGCCGATGTCTTCACACTTGTCCGGATTCCGATTTTCCCAGCAGCTCATGCGTTCCGCGTTGGGTCGAAGATCCGCATCACGGTGGAAGCACCGGGCGGCGACCGTCCAAGCTGGAACTTCCAGACAATTGAGAACGGAACAATCACTAACACGATTTCGATCGGCGGCGTACAGGCATCGCGCCTGGTCCTGCCGGTCATAACGGGTGCCAATGCGAAGGGAACTTCGCTTCCGGCCCCGACAGCCCTCAGGGGCGAGCCAAGCCGTACTTACTTGGCTGCGTCCAACGGGGGCTGACCTGGTCTGACCGGCGGTGGGGGCGGGAGGCCCCGCCGTCGGGCACTCCAGTTTTTTGCTGAATTAATCACGCAGGACGCCTAGCTAACAGTCCGGCAAGGCAAGTACGCAGCTGCGATGAGGCTTGGCGGATCCTCTCCCTAGAGGATGTTGGTCATCAGGGTGATCGTCTTCGTGCCTGTGGCAGTCGGGATCGTCACCTTGATTGTCCAGATACGACCTGCGGGCAGAGTGACAGCGGATGTCCACTTGGTAGGCACTGGAAGGTCTGCCGTGAAGTCGAGCGTGGTCCTTGAGCGACCCATGAAGGTGTAACCCGTGATCGCGGCGCTCGGGTTCTTGGCAGCCCACTTGCCGCTGACCACGACGCTGAGGTGGTGGCCAGTGGATGCCGTCGCGCAAACCTGTGGGGTCTTTGGTGTGGCCATTACGCAGTGTCGGGCTGAGGCTGCGGCGTGAGCTGGGATGCCAGTTGATGCCTTGGCACTTGATGCGCTCATACCCATACCGAGGGCGGCCGTTATGACCAGGGTTCCAAGGAGTGCAAAGAGTCCACGTGAGTAGTAGGCGGGGAGGGACTTGTTGTTTGGGCGTGTGTTCTTCATAGACGACAAGCTAATGGCCCACTCTAAGAAAACCTTGAGCAGGCCTCCTGCGGGAATAAACCCACCCTCCTGCGGGAATAAACCCACCCGCTACGCCCGGGCGGCCATACCATAGGCTCAAGTCATGCACCCTCACTCCCCCCTGTTGCGCCCCAAGACAGCCCTCGCTTCCTGCGTTATAGCCGCCGTGTTTATCGCCGCGAGCGCAGCACCCTCACTTGCCGCGACGCGGACATGGGTCTCAGGCGTGGGGGATGACGCCAACCCCTGTTCACGCACAGCGCCGTGTAAGACATGGGCTGGCGCAATCAGCAAAACTGACGCGGGTGGTGTCATTGACGCGCTTGATCCAGGTGGCTTTGGGGCGGTAACGATTACGAAGGCGATCACGCTTGATGGCTCCGCGGCCGGTGGTCAGGCAAGCACGCTCGTTTCGTCGGGAATGGGAGTAACCATCAGTGCTGGTGTGAATGACCGGGTGACGCTGCGGCACATGGTGATTGAGGGGCTGGTGCAGACAGGATCTCCTGGGCAGATCGGGGTTGTAATCTGGGGGGCGGGCTCTGTGCTCCTTGATGACGTTGAAATCCACCAGTTCCTGCTGGCTGGCGTCTATGCCGCGCCACTCACTGGTCACCCAGCAGTGACGATCGTTAACTCGACCATCGCCGACAACACAGGCCCGGCGATTGATGTCAATCCGGCTGATGGCGCCAAGGCTGACGTGATCGTTCAGGGCTGCACGATCACGACCTCAAGCATTGGCATCCAAACCTTCTTCAATAGTCGGCTCTGGTATCGCAACAACACAATCTTTGCCAATGGATTTGGGGTTGACCAGTCCATGCCAGGGCAGCTTCATGACTTGGGCGGTAACTCAGTTGTTGGCAACACCAAGGCAGCCAAGTTCCATGCCGTGCCGTCTAGCGTGGTCTTTACAGGACGCCGCGGCAAGGGGATCCGGGCTAAGTTCGCTTCCACACTCGCGGGGACTGTGACCCTCCGCGTAATCAAGTCAGGGCACACGCTCGCCACCATCAAGGGCAAAGTGGCCGTAGGAGCTGGGTCAATTGTCTGGAATGGCAAGGCCGGCAAGACAGTTGCCGCAAAGGGGACCTACACCCTCGCGATCGCATTCAAGGAGCCCACTGGGCAGACCGCTAACTACTCAATCATGGGAATCGTCAACTAGCTAAAAGCGCTAGTGACGCGGCTCCGCTAACCGTCACGGCGACTGGCGCCCCGTGCGATCAGCCCTCGGTGGTGTCCAATGGGCCGCCCGCGCGCCCAAGCTCCGTGCCTTCAGGCGCGCAGCCGTCACGGCCAACGAATCCGCCTTGTGCGCCGAAGATCACGTAGGTGGCCTCTTCGGTTGTGGCGTTGCGCATGCTGCGTGGCGTGGCGGCATCAATCCGTACGAAGGAGCCTGCCGGTGCCTCCACAGTCTCGTAAGGCTCTGAGTCAGTCCCAAAGCAGAATGTGATCGTGCCGGAGTGGACGAAGTAGACCTCTTCCTGCCGCTCATGCCAGTGGATGCCGGTCTGGTAGCGGGGTGGAAGGACGATGGCGTTGACGCCCATTTCCTTGACATCAATCTCACCGCGTACCTTGCGGAATCCGGGTCCTTCTCCTAACGCTCCAAGAGTTGTGGCGCCCCAGCCGTTTCCGTCTGTTGTCTGAGTAATTGGCATTGCCGTCTCCCTCGTTCGCAGTTGGTACCCATTATGCCTCGTGTCGCTGATGGCATTCAGGCACGATCTATTCTCTAAGCTTGGAGTTGCCTAGTAGGAAACTGCAACCTGGGGAGGGAGCGCAATGGAGACTGAATTGATGACGGTGCCTGTTGAGGAGATTGACCTCGGCGACTTGTCGCTGTGGGTTGACGGTCCGCCGCACGCAATCTTTGACCGCCTGCGCAAGGAGGCACCGATTCACTGGAGTGAGATGGCCAGTTGGGACGGAGAGACTGGTTTTTGGTCAATCACCTGCGCTGAGGATGTCCACGCAGTCAGCCGTGATTGGGAGGCTTTCTCGTCGGAGCGCGGCGGGATTCTCGCCGCCGACCATTCGGTTCCCATTGAGTTCCAGAACGCAATGTTCATTGGGATGGACCCTCCACGCCACGATCGCATCAAAGCACTGTTCCAGCGCGGCTTCACGCCCAAGCGGATTGCTGCGCATGAGGATGAGATCCGTGCGATCACCCTCCGGGTCCTTGACCAGCTTGAGGGGCGAACGGAGTTCGACCTTGTCGCCGATGTTGCCCAGCCTGTTGTCGGGCGAGTGATCGGCAGCTTCCTTGGCGCCCCGGAGGAGGACGACGCCATGTGGGCGGACTTCGCAAACCGGGGTCTTGCCTTGGGCGATGATGAACTCCAGCCAGAAGGCGAGGGCACTGTTCTGGAGCTGATTGAGAAGGGCGTAATGCGAGTGATTGAGATGGCCGCCGAGCGGCGCGAGAACCCGACTGATGACCTGACGAGCCTGCTCGTCCACGCTGAGGTTGACGGTGAGCAGCTTGAGGACTATGAGATCGCTTCCGGTTTCGCCCTTCTGGTCTCAGCGGGTAACGACAGCACCAAGGCCACTTACTCCAGCGGAATGCTGGCCTTGCTGCGTGAGCCTAAACAGATGCAGCAGCTGGTTGAGAATCCGGAGATGATTCCAAACGCGGTAGAGGAGTTCCTCCGGCTGTTCCCCGCGTTTGCCCACTTCCGCCGAACTGCCACGCGGGATGTAGAGATGCACGGCAAGACGATCCGCGAAGGTGACAAGGTCATCCTTTGGTACCCCGCTTCCAACCGGGACGAGAACGTCTACGCGTGCCCACACCAGATGGACATTGAGCGCACCACTGATCATCAGGCCTTCGGTGCTGGTGGCCGCCATTTCTGCCTC
>JBAXCW010000045.1:0-6904 GCA_037141275.1 Actinomycetes bacterium | reverse complement strand
CGAGGACCTCTCGCTCCCAAAGCGAGCGCGCTACCAAGCTGCGCCACGCCCCGATGTGGTGGATGCTAGAGGTCTGAGCCGTTTCGTGAATCTACTGCGACACTGAGCCTCTGTGAACCGCCACCTCGACAGAGCACATCAGGGCTATCTACTTGCGGTTTTGGCCGCTGTTCTGTTCTGCGGAAACGGGGTGACTTCGCGCCTCCTCCTCGACGATGGGATGCCCGCGGTTCGCTTGTCCGGCCTCCGCGTGCTGATCACATTCGTCGCCATGCTGACCTGGTTGTTGGCAACAGACAGGTCATCACTCCGCGTCCGTAGGGCCGACGCGCCACGGCTGATTGGGTTCGGGCTTGGCGGTCTCGCGTTGGTCAACCTTGCCTACTTCATCGCGATTGCGCGGCTCGGGGTTGGGGTCGGCCTGACACTGGAATACATGGGGCCCATCTTGCTCCTGCTGTGGCTCCGAATTCGCTACAAGCGGTCCGTGCCCGGGCGCGTCTGGGCAGCAGCCGCACTTGCTTTGGCCGGCTGCCTGTTGGTCGTAGAGGGCTGGAAGCTGTCCTCCCTCGACCTGACGGGCATCGCCGCGGGCCTAGCTGCCGCAGTTGGTTTTGCAATCTATGCGTGGGGCGCTGAGCGCTCCGGTCGGACCTATCGGCCAGGAACCACCCTGCTCTGGTTCTCCGGCGCGGCGACCCTCTTCTGGCTGGTCGCAACTCCCCCGTGGACCTACTCGTGGGCAGCATTGGGCAGCACAGAGAACGTTGTCGCAGCAGCTTATGTCGGATTGGTCGGAACCCTTGGTGGTTTCGTCTGCGCGTTCGCCGCCGTACAACGAATTCCGGCTGCACGAGCATCAGTTGTGATGACACTCGAACCTGCCCTTGCGGCCCTGATTGCGTGGCCGGTCCTCGGCGAGGTCCTTTCACCCATCCAGATACTCGGTGGTGCGGTTGTACTGACGGCAGTGATGTGGATTCAAGGCCAGCGCTCGGCCGGGCCCGAGGAGCAGGCGCCCCCATTCCCAACAACAGATCAGCCAGCCCAGACCGCTGGCGACCAGAGGGTCAAGTAGCCTCGCCGATTCGATGGGAAAAGTTGAACCACTCAGAGCGCTGCACTACGACACCGCCGTCACCGGAGGCCTGCAACCCGTTGTTGCGCCTCCCTACGACGTAATTGACGCTGAGGGACGCGCGGCGCTTGTAGCCCAGTCGCCAAACAACATCGTGGTGCTTGACCTTCCGGAAGGCGACGACCCGTACGCGTCTGCCGCAGCAATCCTGCATGAGTGGATTGCCAACGGGGTACTGATCCGTGATGAGACACCTGCACTGTGGGCCGTTGAGCAGGTCTATGACGCACCGGGTGGCGCGGGCAAGCTAACCCGCCGTGGGTTTCTTTCCCGCATGGCAGTTGAGGAGTACGGCCGCGGTCGCGTCCTGCCGCACGAGCGCACGCATGCCGGGCCTAAAGAGGACCGTCTGCGGCTGACCCGCGCAACAGCAACAAACCTCTCCCCAATCTTCGCTCTCTTTGGTGACCCTGATGGTGTTGCCAGCGGAGCACTTGAAGGGGTCTGGACACAGGAGCCGTTCGGTGAGGCCCTGGGGCACGAAGGAACGCTGACCCGTGTTTGGCGCGTCGACGAGCCAGAAATTGTTGCTGCTGTCTGCGAAGCAGCATCACAGTCAGAACTCTTGATCGCTGACGGACACCACCGCTACGAAACTGCCCGCGTCTTCGCCGAGGAGGACGGGTCACCAGCCGGTGCAGACTCACTGCTGGCCTACCTTGTCGCATCGGAGGATCCCGGCCTTGTTGTGTTCCCTACCCACCGGCTTGCAAGAGGCCTTGGGGATGCCGAATGGGCTGCGCTCGATGCCGCCATCGCCCAACACTTCGATGTGGAAACTGTTGCCGGGGCTACCGAGCCAGACGGCAAGGGAGGCGATCGCGTGCAGATCGGACTGCTCGACTCACGCGATGGAAGCACCAAGATGCTGACCCTTCGGGATCCAAGCAGCCTGGACGAGCCAATGGAAGGGCGCTCCGCCGCGTATCGCCAGCTCGACACGGGCGTGCTGGAAGCACTTCTTCTGCGTGGGCCACTTGGCCTCACTGAGGACCGGATTGACCACTTGGACGGCTTCGCCTATGCGCGCGATCTCCAGACCGCGGTTGACGCAGTCGCTTCAGGCGCCTCAGACGTTGCCTTCCTGATGGGCCCAACTCCGGTTGACCGGATCCGCGCAATCGCAGAGGCTGGCGAGTACATGCCACCTAAGTCCACATACTTCTTCCCCAAGATCCCAACCGGAATTGTCCTCAACCCACTCGACAAGTAGTCGGTACCGGGCACTCAAGAGGGATAGCATTAAGACCAATGCCTAAAGCAACTGCCAGAACCGAAGACCATCGCCTTCGCCACACCGTAAAGATTGGTAAGCACTCGCTTGTTGCTGACGAACCACAGGACATGGGCGGCACTGATGATGGCCCAACACCTCAGGAACTCCTGGCAGCAAGCCTTGCCTCATGCACTGCAATCACCATGCAGATGTACGCCGAACGCAAAGGCTGGGACATTGGCGAGATCGAAGTCGAAGCTGAGTACGAGCCCGCCGAGCGAGGAAGCCCAACCAAGTTCACGATGGTTCTCCGTCTTCCCGAAGGCCTTGACCCTGAGCAGCGCCAACGCCTTGAAGTAATCGCCGCGAAGTGCCCTGTCCACCGGGCGCTCGAGGGCGAAGTGATGTTCGAGGAGCGGGTCGAACCGCTCCCAGCCTGACCGATGGACCCGGCCGGGACGATTGCCCGGCTACAACCCCTGCTGCTCAGCGTTGAGACCGCTCTTGATCTAGAGCCGCCGGCAGCGGTTGAGTCAGCCGTCCTTGTGCCGCTGACCGATGACAACGGTGTGCTGTCAGTGATCCTCACCAGACGCCGTGATGACCTTCGTCACCATGCGGGCGAGTACAGCTTCCCCGGTGGAAGGCGCGACCCAGGTGAGGCAAACCTGCTGGCCACCGCACTGCGGGAAACCCACGAAGAGATCGGGATCCCACCGACTCAAGTTCAGCTCATAGGCGCTCTCCAGCCAACGGCGACAATTGCGACAGGGTTCTCGGTGCATCCGTTTGTGGGGGTCGTCCCCACCGGGACTGCTCTCATAGCGGCCCCGGACGAGGTGGCGGAGATCCTTCTGGTCCCACTCGCTGATCTGATCGCCGGGGCAGACAGGGCCGTGATGAAGCGGCGCGATCTTGCTTTCCGGACGGCAGTCTTCCCCGTCAACGAACGGGTGATCTGGGGGGCTACTGCGCGAATCCTCTCCGACCTCTTAGCCCGGATCGGACCAGCCTCCGCCTGACCGCAGTCAAGCTTGCGTCGCTGGCCTCAGCCGCGGTCGCGGGTGAGCAACTCGTCAACAGCAGCCTTGGCAGTGGCTGCCCAGCCGGCCGAGTCAGACGGATCTGCGTCAATCAGCGCCCAAGGGATCTCATTCTTGTCGCAGGCCCTCTTGACCTCAGCAGCACCAGCTGCCAACACGTGGTCCGGGAGCGTGCCTACAGATTCATAAAGGACGCCTCTAACCGTGGTGTCAATTGTTCGCTCCAAGAGCATCTGGAGTCGGGTGCCATGCAGCGGCCCAACCTTCTCGGCCTCACCTTCTGCCGACGCAAGGGCCCAGATCAGGATTGTCGCGTTCTCAAGTGAGTAGTTGATCGTCGCGATGCGATCGGGATCCCCCACCCACGGCTCAATCCCCGCAGCCTCAAGCTCTGCCACTCGGGTGCGGGTTCTTGTGGTGCCGCGGACAGCGTGGCCATCAGCTCGCAGAAGACCAGCCAGCTCAATGCCGCGCTTGCCACAACCAACAATCACGACTCTTGCCATCTTGGTCCTAGCCTTCCATTTCGGTTTGACCACCCGATTCACGAGCCGCTCTGCGTTCGCGCAGCGCCTGAAGGGCCTCACGTACTTGAACATCGTCCTCTATCTCAAGCTCAGTACGGCGCTCCTCAATCTCCCGAGCTGACCGCAACCCAACATTCTCAGTGCCGTTACCGGGGCTGGACTTGCCAATCAGCCAGAGCGCCAGCGCAACCGCACCGACACCACCGAACATGACTATTGCGAACCCGTCCACAGACGCGATCGTAACCCCTAATCAAGGTAGGCTCGGATTCGGCCACTCAACAACTGGAGCAAAAGTGGATTTTGATCTAACCCAAGAGCAGGAATCGGTCCGGCGAACGGCTAGGGAGTTCACCGACTCCAACCTCGTTGAGCGTGCTCGCGACAACGACCGCAACGAGCACTTTGACCTTGAGTTGGTGGCGATGATGGCCAAGCAGGGCTACCTCGGCGCCGTGGTTCCCCGCCAATACGGGGGCGCGGGGTTGGACTACATCACTTACGCGCTTCTGGTTGAGGAGATTGGCCGCGGCTGCTCCTCAATGAGAACTGTCATCTCCGTCCAAACATCACTTGTCTGCTCCTCCATTCTCCGCTGGGGAACCGAGGACCAGAAGCTCGCGTACCTGCCGCTGCTCTGCTCTGGTGAGTGGCTCGGCTGCTTCGGATTGACCGAACCAGACACTGGTTCTGATGCAGCCAATCAGAAGACGCTTGCTACCAAGACCGATGGTGGCTGGTCCATTACCGGCGGGAAGATGTGGATCTCGCTGGGAAGTAACGCCAAGCTAGCCATGATCTTCGCCCAGACAGATCCGGCCCTTAGCCATCGTGGAATCGCATGCTTCCTTGTGGAGACGGACACGCCAGGTTTCTCCACTGCGCCGATTCACCACAAGATGGGCCTGCGGGGCTGTGACACGGCTGAGCTGATGCTTGACAACGTTGTGGTTGGCGATGATGCGCTCATGGGTCAAGTCGGTGACGGATTCAAGATCGCGATGAGCGCATTGGACAATGGTCGCTACAGCGTCGCCGCGGGCTGCGTTGGCGTTTGCCAGGGCTCCTTGGAAGCGTCGGTGGACTACTCCACCAAGCGTGAGCAGTTCGGCAAGCCGATTGCCTCCTTCCAACTCGTTCAGCAGATGCTTGCCGAGATCAAGGTCTCGACCGAGGCGGCTCGCTTGCTAGTCCTCAAGGCCGGTCACCTGAAAGATAAGGGGCGCCCGTCCACCACTGAGACCTCAATCGCCAAGTGGTACGCGACCGAGGCAGCCGTCCGCTGTGCCGACACAGCAATCCAAGTTCACGGCGGCTCCGGTTATGTCGACGACTATCCGGTTGAGCGGTATCTGCGTGATGTCCGTGTTACCACCCTGTACGAAGGCACATCGCAGATCCAGCAGTTGATCATCGGACGCTCTCTGACAGGTATTAACGCGCTAACTCCGCAGTCCGACTGACCCGCAATCAAGCGAGCCACCAAGCCAGAATCAGATGTGCTTGTAGCTGTGACGGGAGATGAAAAACCCGTGATGGTGGCTCAGGCAGGTCACACCGCTACCACTTCCCGTACATGTGATTGGACCGAGCGTGAACTTCTTGCCAAGCAATATAATCCGGTTGGTTGCCGGGAAGCCACCATGGACGCAGGTCGGAGATCCATGGCTTGTGCCGAGTGAAGTCTTCATGAACGCGAATTGCCAACCGGCCGGACACGACTTTGGCTGTGCCCAATCATGGACCTTGGCGTGACACTTTGCAGCAGCAACTAAGTTACTGCCAACCATCGAGCACTGAATGTTGCCCGATGAAGTTTTGAAGAGAATTGCGGTCGTTGCCAAAGCCCCCGTTGGGGCAAACGCAACCACCATCACTGCAAGGAGCAGGATCTTGGTAATTGGGCGCTTGAGTGTCCTCACTTGACTGACTCTAACGGAGACAATTCAAACTGTCAAACCCCAAGCTCGAGACAGTGCCCCGACAAGGGAGTTAGGCAGCTCAGGCAGTGGCAACGGCGTCAGCCTGCGGGAAGGTCCCGCAGGTAGCGCTCGGCATCAAGTGCTGCTTGGCAACCTGAGGCTGCCGCTGTGATGGCCTGTCGGTAAGTGGAATCCGCCAAGTCACCGGCAGCGAACACGCCCGCAACATTGGTCCTGGTTGAACGTCCGTCCACGGGGATGTACCCCTCGTGGTCTCGGTCAACCTGTTCTGCCACAAGCTCAGTGGTCGGAACGTGGCCGATCGCAATGAATGCTCCCTTGGCCTCAATCTCAGTTTCCTCGCCGGTCTCAGTGTTCTTGAGCGCGATGGTCGTCAAAGCGCCACCGTCCGCAGCCTTGAACTCTGTTGGTGCGTATGGAGTCATGAACTCAAGGTTCTCAATCTCGCGAGCACGATCAACCATGATCTTGGACGCGCGGAACTCATCACGCCTGTGGATGACAACAACCTTGGATGCGAACTTAGTCAGGAAGATCGCCTCCTCCATTGCGGAGTCGCCACCGCCAACCACAACGGTTGGAAGGTCGCGGAAGAAAGCCGCATCGCAGGTCGCGCAGTAGGAAACACCCTTGCCGCCAAGCTCCTCTTCACCCACGACGCCAAGCTTCTTGTGCTCGGCACCCATGGCAAGAACAACTGTCTGCGCCCGGATGACCTCGTCACCAATCTGAATCTCGTGAATCCCACCCGGTTGTGTGGAGAGGTTGATGCCAGTGGCGTCCTCGGTCCGGAGGCGTGCGCCGAAGCGCTCAGCTTGGTCTCGCAGCTGTTGCATCATCTCTGGCCCCATTACGCCCTGGGGATAACCGGGGAAGTTCTCCACTTCAGTCGTCTGCTGGAGAAGACCTCCCCAAGCCCATCCCTCAATCACCAGCGGTGCAAGGTCAGCCCGTGCCGTGTAGAGCGCGGCCGTGTAACCCGCTGGGCCGCTACCGATAATCACTACGCGTTCGACTGTGTCAGAGCTCATTGGGCG
>JBAXCW010000044.1:0-6948 GCA_037141275.1 Actinomycetes bacterium | reverse complement strand
CCCTTTGTCTCGTGGGGCACGCCGACAGTGGCAGCCTCGGCAACCGCCGGATCAGAGACCAACACGGACTCAACCTCGGAAGGACCTAGTCGCTTGCCGGCCACATTGATTGCCTCATCCGACCTGCCGTAGAGGAACCACTGTCCATCGGTGTCAACCATCGCCCAGTCGCCATGTCGCCAAACCCCCGGGTACATACTCCAATAGGACTCCAAGTAACGCTCCCTGTCGCGCCACACGCCGCGCGTCATGCCAGGCCACGGCGACTTACAGACCAACTCACCCACTTTGCCCTCCAAGGAGTTTCCCTCCGGGTCGAAAACATCCACATTCATGCCCAAGCACGCCCCGCCGAGAGTGCACGCCTTCAAGCGCTCAACGGGATAGGGCGAAAGGAAGCAGGCCCCGACCTCAGTACCGCCAGAAATATTGATGATCGGGACGCGACCCCCACCAACCTTGTCCGAAAGCCAAACGTATGGCTCGGGGTTCCACGGCTCTCCCGTTGAACCAAGAATTCGCAGGCTTGAACAGTCGTGCCCGTCCACCCACTCGTCGCCCTTAGCTTTGAGGGCTCTGATCAAAGTGGGCGAGATGCCCAAGACCGCCACCTCATGCCGCTCTGCTGTTTCCCAGACGCGGCTGGCTGTCGGGTAGTCCGGTGACCCTTCAAGCATCACCATGGCTGCCCCATTGGCGTGCGCGCCGATCATCGTGAAGGGCCCCATGATCCACCCCATGTCGGTGATCCACTGGAAGTGATCACCGGCCTTGACATCAAGCGCATAGGCAGCCTCGCTGGCGATTTTCACCGTGAAGCCACCGTGGACATGAACAGCTCCCTTGGGCTTACCAGTTGTCCCTGAGGTGTAGGCGAGCATCCACGGGTCCTCTGCCGCCGTGTCGTGCGCGGCCCGGCCGTCGTGTCCATTGCCGGCGTCGAGGAACTCGTCCCACAGCATGTCTCGGCCCGCGTCCAGCTTGGGTGTTGCGAATCCACTCCGTTCAAGAACCACAACCCGCTTCACCACTGGGCAGCTCAGGAGTGCCTCGTTCAGCGCTGGAAGCAACTCAACCGGTTTGCCCTTGCGCCAGGAGCTTGCAGCGGTCAGGACCGTGTGCGCATCAGAGTCTTGGATTCTGGAGGCGATCGCACCAGCGGCAAACCCAGAGAAGATTGGGAGATAGAGCGCCCCAACTTTTGCGACGGCATACGCCGCAATTACAGCCTCTGAGACCATTGGCATGAAGACTGCAACAGAGTCTCCTGGCTTCACGCCATCCGCCCGTAACGCAGCAGTCAGCCGGTCAACCTCAAGCGCCAACTGAGCAAAGGTCAGGCTGGTGACTGTGCCGTCCTCCTCCTCGGCAACCAGGGCGGACTGAGGCGACCGGACCGGATCGTCTCGCCAGCGGTCGACGCATACGTCCGTCAGGTTGATCCGACCATCCGCAAACCAGCGGCTCCACTCAATGCCATCTGAATCGTCGAGGGTTGTTGTGTACGGGGTGCTGAACGGAATCCCCAGATCGTCAACAACAAGGTCCCAGAACTCTTTCGGGTTGGCAGCTGACCAGGCGCGCATCTGTGTGATGTCAGCGCAGCCTGCTTTGCCCATCAGGCGGGCAACGTTGGTCTCGGCGGCAAGCACCGGGTCAGGGGTCCAGACAAACTCCTCCATTGCTTTTAGATCCTAGACCTGCCAAGGCTGTGGCAGCGAACTGCGAGGATCAGTCGTCGCGAGCGCGGCTCTTGGAGTTATCCGCCGTATAGCTACTACCGCCGGTGGAGGCATGGCCGGACACCACCTTGATCTTTCCGTCCGGGCCTACCTCGGTGACCAACGGGACGGCATTACTGCTGCTTGAGGAAGCGGCCTTGGCTGCCTTACCGTCGGGAGTCAATTCATAGCCGGCGTCAGCAGAGGCACCAGAGAGCAGAACCTTTTCTGTCGCGAGCCCTTCGACAGCCCAGCCCAGCAGGGCGGCGATCATCAGTCCCACAATGGCAACCACGACAACTCGACTCCGCGTGAACTCAAGCATCTAGTTGACGTTACCCCTCAGCTCGCCGTCGTCACGCAGGTCAAGTTCCTCATCGTTGTGCTCGTCGTCCCTCACGCCCCCTGATACCAGAATCAGTGCTCTCGCTCCCGTAATGCCATCAGTCCGGTTAGTCAACTCAACCGACCCATTCCAGATCTCCATGATCTCTCTGGCGATAGCGAGGCCCAGCCCTGTCCCTTCCGACCGATCTGCGCCAGCTGAGCCCCGCGCAAAGCGCTCGAAGACACGTTCCTCCTCGCCCGTCTGAAGCCCCGGCCCACGGTCAGTGATCTCGATACCACCCGCTACTGCACCGATCTCAATCGGCCCCTTGCCTTGTGAGTAGGCGACGCTGTTCTCAACTAGCGCGTCAATGACGCGGTCGAGGTCTTCCTGAGCGCACATTCCGTAGCGTCTTCCCCACGGGGGCGCTCCCTTGACGTTGATATCTATCCCCGCTGTGGCAGCGTTCGGCCGCCACCTGGAGGCCACCGATTCGGCGTATTGAGGCAAGTCAATCCTTGTTGCTACAACCTTCCTGTCACGAAGCTGACTGAGGAAGAGCAGCTGGTCGATGGTGCTGTTGATGCGCGTGAACGCAGCGTTTGCCTTGGCCACCTCAGGTTTAATTTCTGGAGATTCCGCTACGTACACAATCTCATCCACCGCTGTTCGCAGAGCTTGCAGAGGCGTTCGGAGCTGATGCGACGCATCCGCAACAAAGTCGCGCTGGGAGTTGAACATCCCGATCAAGCGGTCAAGCATGTTGTTGAGGGCGACTGCCAACGCTCGCTGCTCTCTTGGACCCTCGATCGCGGCCCGTGCGTTTAGATCACCGAGGTAAACACGCTCGGCTGTCTTTTCCAATCGTCGCATTGGACGCGAGAGCTGGTTGGCGATCAGCCAGCCAGCCGCAAGACCCAGCAGCAGGACGAGCAGCCCGATCGCGGCCAATCCAACCACTGCCCTGTTGACTGAATCTGTAATGACCGTTGAGTCCTGCGTTATACGGACGGCTCCAACCGTCTTGCCAAAGTGGATGACCGGCACGGCAGTAGCGAGCATGTCCCTGTCCACCGTGTTTGAGTGACGCTCGATCTGCACCACATCACCGGCAATGGCGGCTTTGACCTCCGGCCGAGTCGAATAGTCAGCACCCGAACGGCCAGGACCTGAGCTGTCGGCAAGGGTAAGTCCGGCTTCGTTGAAGATCATTACGCGCCCCTTTGCAGTGGATGCGTTTGTTCTCACCAGCTCATCCAGGTTTGCCAGCTGCGGCGGCTCGATGCTGTCGTTGGCAGCCGCAGCCGTGCTCTGGGCCTGCGAGAGAGCCTGTGCCTTGGCATCCGACCGAATCCGGTCAACAACGTTGATACCGAGAGGAACCTCGAGCGCGACAATCGCGAGCACAAGGATGTAGGCGAGAGCCCACAGAAGCCTCGCCCGGAGACTCAGGCTGCTTCCAGTTCCTCGGCCGAAGCGAACCTGAACCCAACACCGCGAACGGTGAAGAGATACTTGGGCTCCGCCGGATCGTCATGAAGTTTGCGGCGCAACCAGCCAATGTGAACATCAAGCGTTTTGGTTGAGCCGAACCAGTTCTCATCCCAGACATCAGCCATTAGCTGTTCGCGCGTAACGACCTTGCCTGAATCCTCAAGTAGCCGCCGGAGGAGCTCAAACTCCTTGTGACTGAGCAGCATGCGCTCACCAGCAATAGTCGCCTCATAGCGGTCAAAGTCAACGTGGAGATCACCGATTGTGACGGGCCCCCGTGATTCAACCGTGGCGCGCTTCTGGTTCAGCTTTGAGATCTCGATCAGCCGCTTGATGCGCTGAATAACAGTCTCCGTCTCCCTCGTCCCCTTAACAATGAAATCCCATGCTCCAAGCTTGTCAGCCATACGAGCACTCTCATCAGTGCTGTCGGCGGAGAAGATGAGGATCGGAACATGCCCACCGGACTTGCCACGGATCTCTGCGGCAAGCACAAGCCCGCCCTCAGGATCGTCGGGAAGGCCGAGGTCCAAGAGGACTAGGTCTGGCAATGCGCTGTGTTCAAGAATGCCGCGCGTCTCCTTGACAGTGCGGGCCGTGGTCACTGCAAAGCCCGCCCGCGTCAACTGGCGTGTAAGCCCCTCGCTGATGTCTGGCTCATCCTCAACAAAGAGGATGCTGCCTTCGGATCCCGCCTGAAGTTCCATGAGTGGTGACTCTACACCGATCGCTGACGGTTTCAGAACCCCAGCAGGCACTCACATGACTCTCTTACTCCTTTACTCAACAATGGTGATTGTCTTGAAAGGGCTTACCAACGGCCCACCAGACTGTGTGAAACAAGACAGTCCGGGGCCGACAACAGGAGAAACAAATGTTCAGCAGTAAGACAGGGATTGCAGCAGGAGCAACAATTGCCACGGTTGGCGCGTTCGCTGCGGTCGGAATGGGTGCGGCCAACCCCGGCATGGCCGGAAAGACTGTTGCCCAAGCGCCTGTTATCCAGACTGAGGTGCAGGTAGTCCGACGGACCATCCACCTGCGACCAAAGCCCAAGCCCCATGCTGCCCCTACAGCTGGGAGCGGGACAACCTATGCGGCTGCCAACCCAGCCACTCCCACCAATAATTACTCGCCCAGGTCGGCTGCGCCCGCTAGAACGAGTGCCCCGACTGTGAGCACCCACAGCAGTGGTGGACACTCAGCCGGAAGCGAAAGCGACTCAGGCGACGACAACAGCGGACACAGCGAAAAGGAAGGCAACAATGACTGACCCAGCACCAAGAGCCCGGCAAGCAACACCGAGACAAGTCCCGGCCCGGCCAAAGCGGATCGGCCCCAAGCCCATCTTCGCCGCAGGATTGGTGACATTCGTTGCCTTCACCTCCCTACTTGGCTTCCAAGTTGCGTCCGGCAAGGACCCATCCTTGGGACACGGGTGGCAGAAGCCCAAGGTGGTCCACCGCAAGGTCAAGAAGGTCATATCACCCGGGTGTATGACGCCCCAGTGCCAGACAGCTACGGCGGCTACTCCAGTAGCTACTCATCAAGTGGCGGGTCTTCCTCCAGCAACTCATATGGCGGCTCAGGTGGCGGCAGCTCCTACTCTGCTCCAGCCCCCGCCCCAACCTATTCGGCACCAACAGTCTCATCAGGCTCTTCCGGCGGCTAACCACCAATGGCCCTGCCTGAATACGACCTGCCGTTCAACGCCATGGGGTGCGGTATCCGCGTGCTGGTTGGCTCGAGCACCGACCCCTCCGGCACCTCGGCTGAAGACGAGGCTCAGTCCGTGCGAGCGACCATCGAACGGTTTGATCAAGCCCTTTCACGATTCAATCCAGCAAGCGAGCTCTCGCGACTGAATGCTGATGGGAGAGAGACTGTTCCAGCGAGCCCGCTTCTGTGCTCCCTCGTATCAGCGGCGATCTGGGCGGCAGAGCAGAGCGATGGACTCCTAGACCCAACGCTCGTCGGTGAACTGGAGGAGGTTGGATACCTAGAGACATTCCGCAACGCCACCCCAGCACCGCTGGCCGAGGCGCTGCTCTGCGCACCACCCGTCCGTGCTGGGGCACCCCGTCGCGACTCCCTATGGCGCGAGATCTACGTGGACCACAACTCCGGCACAGTCACACGGCCGGTTGGAGTCCGAATTGACTCTGGTGGAGTCGGCAAAGGCCTTGTGGCGGACGCTGCAGCGGCGATGTTGACCGACCGGGAACGATTCTGCGTCAACGCAGCTGGCGACATGCGCATTGGCGGACCAGACGCTGCAGCTGACCCTTACCGAGTGACCATCGAGGACCCGTTCGGCGGGGACCACTTGGCCATAATCAAGGTTGGTCATGGAGCCGTTGCCACATCGGGGATCGGTTCCCGCATCTGGAAGACCGATTACGGCTACGCCCACCACCTGCTCGACCCATCCACCGGACAGCCAGCGTGGACGGGAATCGTCCAGGCTACTGCGATGGCGCCGACCGCCCTTGCGGCCGAGACCCGCGCCAAGCAGGTTCTGCTGGGTGGCCCTAAAGCCACGCCGCTACTTGAGGTTGATGGCGGTGTCGTTCTCTTGAACGATGGGACTGTCGAGCTCTATGGACCAGTAGCAACGGCCATGGAACGCCGCCACCTTAGGCTCGTTCACCCCACTAATGCGGATGCGGCTTGATTCCCCTCGCCCTAACCAACCCAGATCCGTTCAAGTACAGCTGGTGGCTCGCAAGTCGAGCAGCTGGAATTACTGCCCTTCTCTTCGTCACGCTATCCACCATCCTCGGCCTTGTGATGGCAAGCGGCATCATCAACCGGCGCGGTCTAAAAGCCAAGTTGATGCCAGCCCACGAATACCTTGCGCTCTTCTCCGTTTTGATGATCGTGGTTCACGGAGTAACCCTCCTTGGCGACAAGTGGCTTAAGGCCTCTGTAGCGGGGATCGCCGTTCCCGGCGTGATTAGCTACCGGCCCTTCTGGGTCGCCATCGGCATCGTCGCCGGTTACACCACCATCCTCCTGGCCCTTTCGTTCTATGCGCGCAAGCTGATCGGAGTCAAACGGTGGCGGCTAATGCACCGTTTCATCATTGTGGTCTGGATCATGGGCGTTGTCCATTCCCTTGGGGCAGGAACCGATGCAGGAACCATTTGGCTCAGGGTTCTCATTCTCGCCAGTGTCGCCCCAGCTCTGTTCTTGACCCTTTACCGCTGGCTCCCAGAGAACAACCGCGACCGGGACATCAGCGCACCAGGAACGCACGGTGAGACAGTAATCGTTCACCCCCACGGTGGAAGGCCCGCTCGCGCTGGCACGGAGACCCAGGTCACTATTCCGGCACCGGAAGCGCACGCAAACGGAAGTACCCTCGCTGACCGTCCCCGTCCCACAATCCCCGCTCCTCGCGAC
>JBAXCW010000043.1:0-6974 GCA_037141275.1 Actinomycetes bacterium | reverse complement strand
TGTAACCCGAAGAAGCCAAAGTGAACCAGCACTGAGACCGAGGCTATCGGGCCAGCCGCTGCCGGGTCAGAGCCAGTTCAGCGGGTTCGTGACCCAACCGTTGACGCGCACCTCAAAGTGGAGGTGAGCACCGAAGCAGAGACCAGTGCATCCTGAGTAACCAATGACCTGACCCTGCGAAACATGGGATCCGACGGATGTGGCAAAGCTGGACTGATGTCCGTAACACGTCGAAACGCCACCGCCGTGCCCGATGCAGGTGTAGTTGCCATAGCCGCCTACCCAGCCAGCGATTTGGACAACGCCAGACCCTGCCGCGCGGATTGGCGTGCCGGACGGAACACCGATGTCAATCCCTGGGTGACAGGCTTCCCAAGCGCGCCGCTCACAGAACTGTGAGGTGATTGGACCATTAACGGGCCAGGTGAATGTCCCGGAACCCGAACGGACTGGTCCCGCGTAGACACCACCTGAGCCTTGGAGTTGCCCGGTCACGGAGTTGATGTCGCTCTGGAGGACATCGATCTTCTCGTGAAGTCTCTTGCTGTCAGCTTGAACCTGGTCAAGCGCTCCCTGCCGCTGCGAACGAGCTGACGCCCACGCCTGCTGCTTGGACTCAAGTTTGCTCCGTACTGCATCGATCTCGTTTCGACGCTGAAGGATGTTGCTGGCGATCGTCTGGCGCTCAGACTCAATACCAGCGAGCCGCTTGGCGATCGTCGCCGTCTGAGCGCGTGAAATACGCACCGCTGTGACGATCTCGCGGTCCTGCTGACCAATCCTTGACAGGAACTCCTTGTTCTCAATCAGACGCGCAAACCCGTCGCTGTGGAGCACAACGGTGATCAGGTCTGGTCGGTCCGACTGGTATAGCTCAACCAGACGGCGGGAGAGGATCTTGCGAGCGTTCCCAAGCTGGGCCTTCAGCCTGGCGAGCTCGCCCTCAGACTTCCGGTGCTGTGCCTGGATCACGCGGAGCCTGGCTACGGCCGTGTCGAGCTTCGACTGAACTCCTGCTTCACGGCTGCGAAGGGTGGTGATCCCACCCTGAATCCCGTTGATCTTGTTCGTAAACCCAGCGATGGTTGACGAGAGAACCTGCGCCTGCCCCTGCTTGTGGTCAATCTTGGACCGCGCTTGATTGATCTGGTTTTGCATGCTGCTAACCGACTGGGCCCCAGCGGTAGGAACCGCAACTGCGCAGACTGCACAGAAGGCGATTACGGCAATGGATGCAAAGGGGGCGCGGTTAGCTACGGGGGTCATTCGGGTTTTCCTCATCTATTCCTGAACGCTGGATAGTCGCTGGTCCACAGCCAACTGGGGCTGATGAATCGGGATTTGCAGGGAGAAGGGCTACAGGCTGCGGGGATGCCGAACGGCATAGCCTGATCCGGAGCGCATGTCCTTTTGCCAACGGGACCGTGCAGCGCTTGCGCCGGAAGTGTCAAACCTTGCTCCGGCAACGACCATGAACACATGGCCGCCATTGGCGTAAATCGTTATCCACTGGCCCTTGCCGCGGTCACCAAAGCTTGCGAGCTCCCCGGAGACCATCGTCTGACGGATTAGCCCACCGCCGTGAAGGGCGTAGGAAACTGAGCCGGAGCAGTCATAACCTCTCGCTAGCCATGCGGCATGGCCGCCTCCCCAGATGTAGGGAAGGGAGCGGATCTTGTTACCGGCCCAGATGACCTTCTTGATCGAAAGCGGTGCGGCCTCGGGCGCATATGCAAGCCCAGCCTTGATTACAACCTTGCTGCCAGCCACCGTTGGTGTCGTCGGCGTTGAGATCACCGGTGGGCCCGGATCGCCAGGGGAAACTCCGCCCGTGTCGTCGGCAAGGGCAGCTGGAGCCATGACGAGCATGGCCAGAATCGCTGCTGTGGTTGTTGTACGGAAAATGTGCATCTGTTCGGATGCCGCCGGAGTTAGCTGTCGGGCTGGCGCTGAACTTGCGCCTCCCGCGACTGTTGCGCGGGATTAGCCCCATGGGATCTTGGGTCCCCCGGTCACCTGACTTGACGTCAGGTCATTAGGCACCAAGGAAACTACCACAGGTCCAGACGGAACCTCCCACCCCAAGCCAGTAGGTGGCCCTGCGCCTGAGTGCCTTGGTGGCTAAGATCACCCTAGATGACGGGCATTCTCAGACATCAGCGGCCACTTCTATGGGCCTCGATAACCGCCCTGCTGTGTGCGCTGTCTCTCACAGCATGCGGTGGTTCGACACTTCTCGGAGGCAGCGGAGGGTCTAGCGCTGGCTATCCCGAGGTAGCCACAAAGAACACCACAAGGGTGGCGGGGGGGACAACCGCAGACCGGGCCGCAGCGGTCTCACTCGCTGTATGGCCAGGCGCAGGCCAACATCCGTCCTCAGTGGCACTGCTCCCCGGCGACTGGCAGTCGGCCCTTGCAGCAGCGCCTCTCGCTGCCCCGCCATTCAACGCGGCGTTCCTGATGGCCAACGACGGTATCCCGGACTCGACCCAAGCGGCCTTGGACTCACTCAGCCCGACCGGAGTGAAGACCTCCCAAGGGGTCAAGCGCATCCGAATTGGCAATGCCGACGACCCGGGTGACAGCAGCCAGATCAGCGCCGATTATCCAGCCGCCCTTGCCGACGCAGTGGATCAGTCACGTGATGCTGCGGGAGCACAGATGACCAACTCCGTTGTAGTCGTTGGAACAAGTGGGCCAGAGTGGTCAGTTCCCGCTGGCGCCTGGGCTGCCCGGAGCGGAGATCCCATCCTGTTCGCCGAGAAGGATGCGTTGCCTCAACCCACGGTTGCCGCCGTTCGCCGCCATGGACACCCGCTGATCCTTCTTCTAGCCCCAGTCTCAACTGTCTCCGATGCGGTTGCCAAACAACTCCAGGCAAGCGGAGATGTCGTGCGGATCACGGGACGAACCCCAACGGAAGCCGCAATCGCCTTCGCCCGCTTCCGTGACGGAGATCGCGGCTGGGGGCTGCTTGACCCAGGGCATGGCTTCATCTTCTACAACCAGAGCAACCCTCTTGACGGGATCATCTCCTCTCCACTCTCAGCCTCAGGCACTTGGGCTGCGACGATCCCATTGCCGTCAGCTGACGCTATCCCCCCTTCGCTCGACCAGTACCTGCGCGATGTCCAGCCCGGATTCAGAGATGACCCGACTCGGTCGGTCTACAATCACGGTTGGCTGATGGGCACCACTGATTCGATCAGCCAAGAAGCCCAAGCAGGCCTTGACCGCCTGCTTGAGATAGTCCCCGCCAATGAACGGATGAACCCTTGAGCGACGCTGAATCACCAATCCTTGCTGACTCCCAGCACGCCGTCACGGTCGACGAGATCCGCGCGCTCACGGGAGCCGCAACCCCCCACTTTGCTTTGCAGGTACGGGAGCGAGTCAAACGCCTGATCGCTGACCTCCCAGCTGACAACGCCGCTAGGGACTTCGGGGAGCAGGAGATGGACCGCCTGCTTGATGTGGGACGCCGTGGAGAAACACGGGGTACTCCAAATGAGCCAACACTCAGCCCACTGGCCTCTGTAGATCCGGAAGCGTGAGCCAGCACATGCGTATCGGCCTGTTCCTCGCTTACTGGCCTTGGTTCACGCCCGAGGAACAGTCTGAGCTGGCGATCCTTGCCGACAGGCTTGGGCTTGACTCAGTCTGGATAAGCGAAGCTTGGGGACAGGACGCCGTATCAGTCCTCGGCAGCCTGTCCGCACAAACCGAGCGGGTTCGCATTGGCTCGGGACTGATGCAGATCCCGGCCCGCCAGCCAACGGCCACGGCGATGGCGGCTGTAACGCTCGATGTGCTCTCCAAAGGCCGCTTCAACCTTGGCCTTGGGCTCTCCGGGCCCCAGGTCTCCGAGGGCTGGTACGGGGTTGCATTCGACAAGCCCGTCACGCGGACTCGCGAATACGTTGAGATCGTCCGCAAAGCCATGGCGGGTGACAAGCTCGAGTTCAACGGTGACTTCTGGACGATCCCACTTCCAGAGGATCAAGGGATGGGGCTCGGTCGTCCTCTGCGAATGCTGGCCCGCCCCGTTCAGGAGCGCATCCCGATCTACCTCGGCGCCATTGGCCCGAGGGCAGTCGAACAGGTAGGAGAGATTGCCGATGGCTGGCTTCCGTTCATGTACAGCCCTGAGAACCCAGACATTTTGGGAGAGCCACTCCTGCGTGGGGCTGAAAAGGCTGGGCGCACCATTGATGACATTGACATTGCCGCTGTGATCCCAGTCGCCGTGGCAGACACTGTTGAGGCAGCACGGGAGGCCACAAAGCCATGGATCGTCTTCTACCTCGGTGCCATGGGTGCGAAAGCCAAGAACTTCTATGTAGACCTCGCTGACCTCTACGGCCACGGCGAATCTGCCCGCGCCTGCCAAGAGGCCTTCCTTGCCGGGGACAGGCTGGGAGCAGCGGCCAAGCTGTCTGACGAGCTAATCGACATCTGCACAATCTCAACAACACCTGACCTACTCGACGGTCGTATCGCGGCCTATGAGCCGATCGGAGTGAACGAGATTGTCGCCATTCCGTGCGGTGACGCGGAGACAAAGGACAGGACCGTCCGAGCCCTCGCAGCAGCACGTGCCTGACCAGCAACCAATTTCAGTCCTCTACGACGCTGACTGTGACTTCTGCCGCTGGTCGGTTTCCAAGCTGCTTGAAAAAGACAGTCACGGCCTCCTGCTCCCGGTCTCAATTCAGTCAGCGCGAGGGCAGAGCCTCCTCAGCCCCATCGCTCAAGAACGACGGCTTGATAGCGCTCACTGCGTTGCTAGCAACGGCGAGATCCGCTCCGGTGGACAGGCGGTTGAATGGATCGCCATGCGGACGGAGGGGGCTGCGTTGGCTGGTCGACTAGCTGCGGCAGCTCCGTGGATCTTCGTTGGGGGCTACCGACTGGTCGCAAAGAACAGAGGTCTGTTTTCTCGCTGGATGACACCCAGCCGGCTAGCCCTCGCTGACCGGGTGATCGCCCAGCGCGAAGGTCCGCCCGAGTCAGATACGGCAAGTCTTCTCACCTGATCCCACCATGGGGCCAGTAAGTTGACTTCATGAGCACTTGGGAACAACTCGCGCAACTGCCGATTGACATTGAGGGCTACGACCTTCTTCCGTTGGCCGAAAATGTCTCCTCTGGGTTCCTCCGGCAGACAACGATCGTGCGCCTCCAGGGAGGTGGACATGAGGGCCTCGGCGAGGATGTCGTCTACGACGGGGTTGACCAGGATGCTTTTCAGGCAGCTGGAGCCGTCCACGAACTGACCTCCGCGCGGACCCTAGGTGAGTTCACCCTGCTGATAGCTGGCCTCGATCTCTTCCCAACGAGAACTCCAGAACGCGATGTGTCCCGCCTCTACCGCAGGTGGTCATTTGACTCAGCCGCGCTCGACCTCGCTCTGCGTCAGGGAGGCATGGGCCTAGAGGAAGCCGTCGGCCGCCGCTCGGAGAGCCTCGCCTTTGTCGTATCTCTGAGGCTCGGAGAGCCACCTACGCTTGAGCCGCTCATGGAACGGCTCGCGATCGACCCGACCATTCAGTTCAAGCTGGACCCAACAGACGAATGGGATCCTGAACTGATTGCCCAGCTGGCAGCAACTGGAGCGGTCGAATCTGTTGACTTCAAAGCCCTTTACTCAGGGACCACCGTGGATCAGGTTGGGGGCATTGAGCTTTACCAGCGTGTGGTTGGTGCGCTACCTAACGCTTGGATCGAAGATCCAGGCTTGGAGGTACAGGGTGTTGATGACTTCCTCACACCCCACAGGGACCGAGTCACCTGGGACGCCAACATCCACTCGATCGCAGACATCGAAGCGTTGCCTTTCAAGCCGAGCATGGTCAACGTCAAACCTTCCCGCGTTGGGGGACTGCAGTCCCTGATGGAGACATATGACTACTGCAACGAGGCTGGGATCAGGATGTACGGCGGGGGTCAGTTTGAGCTTGGAGTCGGCCGTGATCAGGCGCAGCTGCTTGCCTCGGTATTTCATGCCAACGGACCAAACGACCTCGCGCCAACGGGCTGGAATGCCGCGGCACCAGTCGGACCACTGTTGAGCAGCCCGCTGCGGCTTTCGCCGGCGGCGACAGGGCTCCGCCTAGCCTGAACCATTCCCGGGGGCGGATTCCGGCCTCCCAGCACCTCCAATGGAGATGCTCGACCGACTCAGGCAGCTTCCCGTCCTCCCGCATGACGCCCTCGAGCCCAGCTGCAAACTGAGAGTGCACGTCGCTAATAGCCACATCGCCCGCCTCAGAGGGCTGGCAGGACGCAGAGTCCAGCCCGCACCAGGCTTTGGGCTCCTCCTCACCCAAACGGGGGCTGTCCACACGTGGGGAATGGCCTTCCCGATCGACCTGATCTGGCTCTCCAAAGCAGGTGTGGTCATCCGCATCGACCGTGAGGTCGCTGCACACCGGCATGTCTTCTGCCGCGGAGCTAGGGCGTTGATCGAAACGCCCTACAACCCTGCCCACCCAGTCGAGCTGAAGGAAGGCCACCGGCTAACGGCGCAAATGCGTACTCTTCGCCGTCTGCCACCCCCTCTGGGGTGGGGAAACACAAAGACTGACAACAAGGAGACATTGACATGGGAGAGAAGCTCGGCATCGCAGGCTCAGGAGCCATCGCAACAGGACTAGCCGTAACCGCAGCCGCAAACGGTGAAGTTGTCCTCTGGGCACGCTCAGACGCATCTGCTGACCGGGCACGTGGAGTGATCGAGAAGCTTTCCGGCAAGCTCGACGACGCAGACCGCGCAGCCCGCGTGAAGGTCACCACTGACCTCGCTGATCTCGCAGGGTCCACCTATGTTGTCGAGGCAATCGTCGAGGAGCTTGAGCCCAAGAAGGCCATGCTCGCCGAGATCGCAGCAATCGTTGGCGACTCAACAGTTATCGCCTCCACGACATCCTCGCTTCCAGTCGCCGAGCTCTCCGCTGCCAGCGGCCAGTCCGACC